>NZ_JBQDEX010000147.1:0-5431 GCF_052084945.1 Oceanisphaera sp. | reverse complement strand
TGTTTCCTCTTTCATACTGTATTTAAATAGATCGATTATTTAGTGTGTTTGGTATTAGATGAGTATCAGTTACTTCTACTCAGCTGGGCAGAAAAAAGCCCCAACGTTGGGTTGGGGCTTTTTGTTAACGCTAACTTGAGGTTAACGAGTATTAGGCAGTGGCTGCCGGCTTAGGCTCAGCTTTGGGCCGACGGCGGCGTTGTAGCCAAACAACCAGTGCTAATACTAAGAAGCCAGGGATCCACATTAGCTCTTTAAGCCAGCGCTCTGTTGGGGCTCTTACCAAGAGTATTTCTTGGTCAAAGTCTAATCCCAAATCAGCGGCAGGACTATTAAAGGCCACACTGTCTACCAACACCTTATCGTCTTCTTCATACAGCATTAAGCCCAGCTTTTGCATGCGCTCTTCGCCTGTGTCGCCAGCAGGCACGGGCAATAGCATACTAAACTCTTGATACTCACCGACTGCATCTAAACCACCGATTCGTAAGCGGAGTTGGCTTTCTGCGTCAACGTTGCCCATCACCTGCTCCAGCTGGGTTGGGGCTATATCTCGATAAGGATCGTGTAGCATGTCGGTCCAAAAGCCTGGGCGGAACAAGGTGAAGGCAACCAACAATAACAGCACACCTTCATACCAGCGGCTGCGCACTAAAAAGAAGCCTTGAGTACCGGCGGCAAAGATAAGCATGGCCGCAGTCGAGATAATAAAGATGAGCACCCCGTGCCAAAAGCCCACATCAATTAATAATAAGTCAGTATTAAAAATGAATAAAAAGGGCAGGGCGGCGGTACGTAAGCTGTAATAAAACGCCGTTAGACCGGTTTTTATGGGGTCGCCTTTCGACACAGCTGCGGCGGCAAACGAGGCCAAACCGACCGGCGGGGTGACATCCGCCATTATGCCAAAATAGAACACAAATAAATGCACGGCTACCAATGGCACAATTAAGCCATTTTGCTGACCAAGAGTGACCACTACAGGGGCAAGCAGACTAGACACCACAATATAGTTGGCAGTGGTGGGTAAGCCCATGCCCAAAATCAGGCTAAACACAGCAATCAGCATCAGCATCAGCAGTAGGTTACCCATGGATAACAGCTCGACTAAATCTGCTAATACTAAACCTACCCCAGTTTGTGATACCGCCCCTACAATGAGCCCCGCGGCTGCAGTGGCAATACCAATACCAATCATATTACGGGCGCCGGCCAGCAAACCTTCGCGCAAATCGACCAAGCCATCAATAAAATTACCATGGTCATGCAAACCATCGGTGCGCATCCAACTGAGTAGCGGACGTTGGGTAAGAAGAATAAATACCAACATTACGCTGCCCCAAAATGCCGACAAGCCCGGTGATAAACGCTCCACCATCAAGCACCACACTAATACCACTACCGGCAGCAAAAAGTGTAAGCCTGATAATAATACGGCACGGGTTTGTGGTAATGAGTCTAGGGGCGCATTGGGATCTTCAGGAGGCAGTGGTGCCACACTGGCGGCAATTTTTAATAAGCCTAAATAAGCAGCTAGCAGTAATACGCCCACGCCTTCCAGTAAATAGTTACCTAATACTGGCTTTAACCAGCCAAGACCATAATAAACCGCCAACGATAACCCACTGATCAAGGCGGCACCAAAGGCAAACCCTGTTAAGCGGCGTAGCCAAGGTTTAGGCTGATAGCCAGCTATGGGTTGTAGCCCCAGCTTCATCGACTCAAGGTGTACTATGTATAACAAGGCAATGTATGAAATAGCGGCGGGCAAAAATGCATGTTTGATAATTTCCACATAAGGCATGCCAATGTATTCCACCATCAAGAACGCCGCAGCGCCCATCACAGGTGGCATAATTTGCCCATTTACCGACGAGGCCACTTCGACTGCCCCTGCTTTTTCAGCAGAAAAGCCGGTACGCTTCATCATGGGAATGGTAAAAGTACCGGTTGTTACCACGTTGGCAATCGAAGAGCCCGAGATCATGCCGGTTAAGCCCGACGCCACCACGGCCGCTTTAGCAGGTCCACCACGAAAATGACCTAATAAACTAAACGCCAATTGAATAAAGTAGTTGCCAGCTCCAGCGCGCTCTAATAATGCCCCAAACAGCACAAACAAAAATACAAAGCTGGTGGAGACGCCAAGCGCAATACCAAACACACCTTCTGTGGTGATCCATTGATGGTTGGCTAGGGCATGAAAGCTAACACCACGGTGAGCTAATAAGCTCGGCATATAAGGGCCGGCTAAGCTGTACGCTAAAAAGACTAAAGCAATAATTGCCAGCGGTGGCCCTAATGCGCGACGAGTCGCCTCTAGCAATAACACTATGCCCACACAAGCGGTCACTAAGTCGGGCGTGGTTAAGCTGCCGGGGCGTTGTGATAAGTCTTGATAAAAGATAAACAAATAGGCGGCACTGGCGGCTGCGACTAAGCCAATGGCGATATCGATAATGGGCACGCGATCTCGCGGGGAAGATTTAAACGCAGGAAACACTAAAAATGTGAGTAACAACGCAAACGCAAGATGAATGGAGCGTGTTTCTGTACTGTTAAAAACGCCAAAACCCACCATAAAAGGCAGTGGGGAGGCAATCCAGAGCTGAAATAAAGACCATAATAATGCCAAGCTTGCGCTTGTTTTGGCCATTAAGCCACCGGGGTTACGAGCGCCCACGTCTTGGGCAATCAGCTCCTCTACGGAGAGTTTTTTATCTGACATAGGGTGATTACCTATAAAGATGTTGCAATAGAGAGTAACAAACCTCTTCTGATAACACAGAAGAGGTTTGGTTTATGATAAGAATACATCAATTAGGCACAAAGCCTGAAATAATTATCTTATGGTCTCTATTGTTAAAAGAGACTTATAGCCAGCCTTGTTCTTGGTAGTAACGTTTGGCACCTTCATGCAGTGGTGCGGTAATGCCGGCACTGATCATGTCTTCTGCTTTTAAATCAGCAAAAGCGGGGTGTAGACGCTTGAAGCGCTCTAGATTATCAAACACGGATTTAACCAGTTCATAGACCACATCGGCATCGGCCTGAGCTGTGGTGGCCAATATTGCTTTACCACCAATAGAGGGGATTGGCTTATCTACGCCTGGGTATAAACCGGCAGGAATATCCGCTTGGGTAAAGTAACTGGCCGTGTCGAGTAGTTTATCAACACCGTCACCGGTTACCGGCAGTAGCTTTGCATCCGCTGTGGTTAAGGCTTCTTGAATAGCACCGCTTGGGTGACCGACAACATAGGTAATAGCGTCTAAGTTGTTATCACCCAGGGCGGCTGCCATTTCAGCAGGCTTTAGCTCAGCGGCCAATGAAAAGGTGTCTTTATCCCAACCATTAGACTGCATCAGCTCATCAAAGGTATCGCGGCTACCAGAGCCGGGAACACCAATGTTGACTCGCTTACCTTCTAAGTCACTTAAGTTGTTGATATTGCTATCGTTACGTACTACCACTGTTAAAATTTCACTTTGCAGTGAGAATACGGCACGTAGGTTATCAACCGGTTTTTTGTCGAAAGGAGCTTGGCCTTCAATCGCTTTATACTGGTGATCTGACTGAATAAAACCAAAGTCATAATCGCTATTTTGCAAGGCGACTATGTTGCTCACACTGCCCGCCGATGAAGGTGCATTACACTTAATGTCGTGCTCATCTGCGCCGCGGTTAAGAAAACGACACACAGACTGCCCAGCGGTATAGTAAACGCCGGTTTGTCCACCTGTGCCTATGGTGACATATTGAGGAGCTGCATAGACTTGCGTGCTCAGTAAAAGGGCAGTCATGGTGCCGGTAGCTATCTTCATCATATTGTGACTCTCCATTCTTATTGTTTTAAACAATGTTCCCAATGACATCGACATTTCTTTTACGATCAATACATTAGTGTATGTATTTTCGTATCAGTTAGATACGTTAATGTAATCTTTATCTATTTGCTAATAAAATGTTACTAAGTGAGACGGTTTGCAGAAACATAATCCTAATTAATAGGCTTATGAATGAGTAAAGTGCTAGCCGCAGGGCGAGATAACCGGCATTTTTTTCGGCTATTATGCCGACCAAACCTGCGACACTATGCACTGTCAAAAGAGGTGAGAGCTATAGCTGTAATCCTGTTAGTGCGATAGAAACAGGTTCATCATCAATGACTTGTGATAAACAAGCTGCACTGGCGCAGGCGAGGGTAAAGCCTAAGCTGCCATGACCCAGATTTAACCAGAGATTTTTAATGCCACTGCGCCCCAGTAACGGGGTGCCTTGTGGCGTGGCAGGTCGTAGCCCAGCCCATGGGGTGGCGTTTTGGTAATCACCCGCCTTGGGGAAGCTGTGTTGAGCTTGGTGGCGTAACGCAGCTATACGCTTGGCATCCAGTGTGGTGGTAGTGTGACCAATATCTACCATGGCGGCTACCCGTAATTGATCTTTTAGCCGCGCATAGACGATTTTTTGGTCATAATCGGTGACATTGGTATGAGGTACTGTGCTGTTATCGGTCACGGGTAAAGTTAAGCTATACCCTTTAAGGGGATATAAAGGCACCTTAATACCCGCCGGATCCAGTATCTTTTTGCTGCCCATACCTGCGGCAACCACAAGATGCTCAACATCAACTTGATGGGTTAATGCATCTTGGGTGTTGGTCACACTCAGCCCGCGAATGTGTCCTTTTTCTAGAATTAATTTATCCACTGTGTGTGAGGCATGTAGTGTGAAATCAGGATGTGCATTAAGTTGTTGTAATAACTGCTGACAAAATAAGTAGCAGTCGCCCACTTCATCCCCTGGAGAAAAAATACCTCCTTGTAAGTGTGGTGCTAAATTAGCCAGAGATGGCTCTGCTTCTACACACTCTTTTACACTTAGCACTTGCTGAGGGGAGGAGGGAGTGATCTTGCTGGCTGCGTGTTTAAATTGTTGATGTTGGCGGTAAATTACCATTTTCCCATTGGCACGCCAGCCAAAATCAGTTAGTCCATATTGCGCTTGCCAGTCGTGCAATACAGACTGACTGTGCAGGGCTAGGCGCAATAAGTGGGCGGTATTGGTTTGATTTACAGACGTGCGGCAAGCTTGTAAAAACTGCCAACACCAGTGCCATTGCTCTAGGCTCATACGTGGGCGAAACCGCAAGGGGGAGTCTTTTTTTATCATCCAGCCAAGGGCTTGCCAAGGCACGCCCGCGTCCGCTAAGGGCGTCACATAGCGATAACTCAGTTGCCCGCCATTAGCAAAACTGGTGGCCATGCCTACCTGGTCGTTTTGCTCATACAACTCGACCTTATGGCCTTTGTTAATTAGGGCATAAGCTGTGGTTAGGCCTATCACTCCCCCACCAATAATGGCTACGCGCATGCCAGCTTCCTCTATGGTTATCTATAAATGTGTAAAATAATCCCTAATCCCTAATCCC
>NZ_JBQDEX010000146.1:0-5549 GCF_052084945.1 Oceanisphaera sp. | reverse complement strand
AGGTCAATCAGGTCTTTAACCACGCCAACGAACTGACCATGAAGGCCAATCGCAACCACAGCGACCTTGGCCCGGTTAAGCCTGAGTTATAATGGGCTTGAAATCAGTTTAAGTGAGACTTTAGTAGAGCCTGATGCTATGACAGTAGCGGGCTTCCATGACATTGGCCAAGTTCTTGCTTTTATAATGTTAGAAGCTAAAAAGGAGCTAGACCAATGCATAAGTTGAGGAGACCTATCATGGATATTGCCGGACGTACATACAGTAGCTTTGCTAATGAAGTCGCTATCAATGCGCTTAATAAGTTATTAAGTGTGACTAAGCTGCCTTTAGAATATCAAGCCACTATGAAAAAATTGGGGCTATATCTTGGTGAGACTTTGAATAAAACACTACCAGATGGTGCCAAGTGTCTTGTTGCCTCTACAGCTGAAGACGCTGATTTTTTGTCATCAGGTGTTATTGAGAGTCTACAGCCTCATCATGAAACCTTAGCCGCAGTATTCTGGAATAATCACTATAGTATTCAAGGCGGCAGTGTTGCTCCTATCGTTCATAAATACCTCCAGCCTGGCTATGAGTCTATTGATTGTTTAGTGGTCGTTAAGTCTGTAATTTCTGGTAGCTGTGTGGTGCGAACTAATATTTTGGCTCTTATTGAAAAGTTAAATGCCAGTAAAATATATATAGTGGCGCCAGTGATGCACGACAAATCTGAAATCGCACTTAGGTCAGAGTTTCCTGATGAGATATCTTCAAAATTTGAATTTATTTACTTAGCTAAAGATACTAAAAAAGAAGCAGAAACTGGTGAAGTGATCCCTGGAATTGGTGGCCAAATATATCAATTGTTAGGAATGGAACAGCAACCGGTTAATAATGGTTATATGCCCAGCTTAGTTAAAAAGCTTATTGCACTATAGCCTGTCACTACTTCCAGGGCGAGAGCATACTTTGTTAGTAATTTAACCAAAGAATAATTGAGCCCGGTAATCGTCGTTCCAGCCGGCCCGTTTCAACTTGTTGCGTGACTCGGTGAGCCACACTGGCTTTGCTTAAGAATGTTCATGATAAACCGCCGGAACAAGGCCATATTTTCGACAGCACCTTCCGTGGCAATCCGTGAGGCATCTTCGTTAAACACCACATCCAGAACGTAATGTTGGCTGTTCTCTATGCGCCAGTGCTGACGAATATAGTGCCCCAGCAGCTTGTGTTTAGGCGACAGTGAGCTGACATAGTAATACCAAACACACTAAATAATCGATCTATTTAAATACAGTATAAAGAGGAAACAGAGTCACCTCCCTCGACACGCCATAAACCCATCCATGGGGGCTCAGGAAATGCCGTCCATGGCATTTCATGGTCGTGGGAGCTGATCTCTGTTCCCTCCTTTGAGGCATTAAGCTGTCAGCTAGCCCTAATTACAGGCGGCTCCATAACTTAGAGCCGGATAAAGGGAGCGACTACACTGACCATCACATGACAGGGAAGTCATGTGCTTGAGCGCCACAGGGAGGTGCTTGTAGCGTGTCAGTGGAGTGGCCCCTTTTTTCGGCATCTACAGAAGATAAAGCTGACCACTTACTTAATCCGATTGGTATTAAACTAGGCTATATCAAAAGGAGCGGGGGCGGTAAATGTTAGCCAGTCATTGGTATTGGGATGATAAAACGCCAGCTCGCTCGCATGCAATAATAAATGAGGAGCCATGGTTAGCGCCTTGCCCTCGGCATATAAATTATCACCTAAAATAACATGGCCTAAGCTTTTCATATGCACCCGTAGCTGATGAGAACGCCCAGTAATGGGAATAAGCTCGATCAGGCTGCGATCACCTAGGCGATGCAGGCAACGCCAATGCGTTAACGCCGCCTTACCATGCTCATAATTAACCATTTGGCGCGGGCGGTTAGGCCAATCACAGCATAAAGGTAAATCAACACTGCCCGCTGTTTCTTGTGGGCTACCATACACCCAAGCGTAATAGCGCTTAGCCGTTTCACGCTCACGAAATTGCCGGCTAAGCTCACTGTGCGCCTTAGGGTGCAGCGCCATGACAATGACACCCGAGGTCGCCATATCTAATCTATGTACTATTTTTGCCGTGGGATAAACCCGCGCCACCCTCAATGCCAAGCTGTCGCGATGTATTAGCTCACGTCCGGGCACACTCAGTAAACCGCTAGGCTTATTCAAGACAATAATACAGTCATCTTGATACAAGATCTCAAACGTGGGATCCAGTGGTGGATCATAGTGTAACAATGCCATCTACTGTAGTCCTTATTGGTGGCTAACCACAATGTAGCGAATTGCATCTAGTTTTAAACGGGTGTTATTTAACAAGCTATTTAGTTCGTCTTGCAGCTCTTGTACGTGAGTAATTTCACTTTCTCGCACATTGGGATTGACCTTCGCCAATTGTTGTAAGCGGGTTAACTCTTGGCCAATTGACTCGTGCATTTGTGTACGAGCCTGCGCAACCAAAGCCTGCATTTGTCGCTCTGCTACCGGTGTTGCCTGTTGCAATAATTGATGAATAATCGCCTGTGAAGCACTAACTAACTTGCTGGCTAAATGACGATTGACTGGGCTAAGTTGGCGATCAAACGATTCAAACGTCACTTTCTCTGCTAAATCATTACCATTTTTATCTAATAGCAAGCGGATAGGGGCCGGAGGTAAGAAGCGATAAAGTTGGGCATTTTGTGCCGACTCTGCCACAAAAATCAGCTCTAAGAACTGGGTTCCCACGGGCAAGGCTTTATTTTTAAGGATGGCGACCGAGGTAGTGCCAATCTCAGAGCCTAATACCAAGTCGATACCACCACGGATCATCGGATGATCCCACGTTAATAATTGTAAATCGTCGCGGCTTAACGCGGTATTGCGATCAAAGGTAATGCTGGCGCCATCTTCGGGTAGACTAGGAAAACTTGGGATCAGCATATGCTCTGTTGGGCGTAGTACAATAGCATTTTCCCCACGGTCATCTTGGTTTACACCGACTTCATCGAACATTTTAATAGAAAAAATCGCCAGTGTTGGATCTTCATCTACCTCTTCAAGTTCTCCGGCCAGATCACGCTTGTGGATAACACCGCTAGAGTTTAACTCTAATAATCGATCTCGCCCTTGCTCCATTTGGCTATTTAGCTCGTTCGTTAGGGCGCGAGTATCAGCAATCAACTGCTCTAAAGCTGCTTCATTTTGTCCATGCTTAGCCAGCAAGGCTAATAAGGATTCAGACACGTGTTGATAAACAGGGTGGCCCACGGCGTTTGGTTTGCTAAACGCATCCATGCCCTGATGATACCACTGAGTTAATGCCGCCTGTGCCGTACCTTCAAGATAAGGCACATGAATATCAATATCATGTAATTGGCCAATGCGGTCTAAACGACCGATACGCTGCTCTAACAAATCAGGGTTAAGGGGTAAATCAAACAATACTAACTGGTGAGCAAATTGAAAGTTACGACCTTCTGAACCAATCTCAGAACAGATCATCACCTGAGCACCACCCTCTTGCTGAGCAAAGTAAGCTGCAGCTTTATCGCGCTCTAGTAACGACATGTCTTCGTGGAATACGGTGCCGCGAATTCCTTCCTTAGTACGTAACGCCTCTTCTAATGCTAACGCTACACCAGCTTTTGCGGTAATCACTAAAATTTTATCGTTACGTCTATTTTTAGTATATTCAAGTAGCCATTCAAACCGGCTATCGAATTGAGTCCAGGAGCTATCATCGCCTTCAAATTGGCGATAAATTTCTTCTGGGGCCAGAGCCTGCAGTGCTTGCTCGGCAAGATCTTCGCGACTGCCCATCATAGCTGCCACTTTAATTGCCGTTTTATATTGGCTAGATAATGGCAGAGGGTGTAAATGTAAAACTCGTGATGGAAAGCCCTTAATGGCTTGGCGTGTGTTACGGAACAATAAACGCCCCGTTCCATGTCTGTCTAATAACTGTGTTAATAATTGTTGTCGCGCAGCCGGGTCGGTTAATGCACTGCTGTCCATATCGTCCATAAAAGGTGCGAGTCGTTCCATGGCCGCTTCATTAATAGGCGCGTCCGATAGCAGGGCTTCTGCGGCTTCGGCAAGCGGTTGATATTCCGCTTCTTCTGCTAAAAAAGCCTCATAATCATAGAAACGCTCAGGATCGAGTAAGCGCAGGCGAGCAAAATGACTTTGGTGGCCTTGTTGATCGGGAGTTGCGGTTAATAATAAAACACCCGCTGTATCTTCGGCTAAAGCTTCAACTACTTGATATGCACGGCTGGGCTTTTCAGCATCCCAAACTAAGTGATGTGCTTCATCTACTACTAATAAATCCCAGTCACTTTCATGCAACTGCTCAAAGCGTTTACGCTTTTTAGTAATAAAGTCGAGGCTACATAATACTAACTGCTCGGTATCAAACGGGTTAGCAGCATCGGCAAAGGCTTCTACACACCGCTCTTCATCAAAAATCGCAAAATGCAGATTAAAACGACGCATCATTTCAATCAGCCACTGATGAATTAAAGCATCAGGCACCAAGATCACAATGCGGCTGGCGCGACCCGACAACCATTGCTGTTGGATGATCATGCCCGCTTCAATGGTTTTACCTAACCCCACCTCATCAGCTAGCAAGACCCTAGGTGCATAGCGGCTACCCACTTCATTCGCAATATGTAACTGATGCGGGATCAAGCTGACTTTACCGCTAGCCATGCCTCGTAGCTTAGAGCGACGGCGCTGAAACTGATGCATCAGTGCTTGATAGCGTAGGTTATAACGGCCTATTTTATCTATTTGTCCGGCAAACAGGCGCTCTTGCGGCTTATTCAGTTTAATAAAGTGGTTAAGAAAGGTTTCTCTTAGGCTGGCCTCTTCACCATTATCTAAGCGAGTACCATGATAGGTTAATAGCCCCTCTTCTTCGCTTACCGAGCTGACTTGTAATTCCCATTCTTCATGACTGCTGATCACATCACCGGAGTTAAACATAACGCGAGTAATAGGCGCGTCACCTATGGCATACATACGGTTCTCACCGCAGGCCGGAAATAGCATGGTTACCATGCGCACATCGATAGCCACGATGGCGCCTAGTCCCAAATCGGTTTCTGTGTCACTGATCCAACGTTGGCCGAGGGAAAAAGGCATTTAAATCTCCAAGCAGAAGAGGGTATAAAAAAAGGGGCGCTATCTTAGCGCAATCAACCCAAGTGCGCACCCGTCAAAAACAAAAGAACGCCATCAAACGCCAAACCTTCGCTTTATCTATTACTCCTGCTTCAACTGCGCAGTGTTTAGGAAGAGAAAGCCGTACGCGTTACGTTATACGCTGTACCAACCAATCAAACCTGTGCTTCATTTGTGTTTGTAGGCACAGCTTCAGCTGTGCGGTGTTTAGGTTTGAACCCGTGCACCATATCCGGCGTTTGAATGTGGGTGTTTGGGTTTGAATGTGTGCATGGGAACCGGCGCTGCCGGTTTTCGCGGCTAAAGCGCGCGACTACATTCGTGCACCATGCCACTATCGGAGTTGG
>NZ_JBQDEX010000145.1:0-5634 GCF_052084945.1 Oceanisphaera sp. | reverse complement strand
AGTCTTTTTCAGATCTTATCTCTATTGTTCCGTGTTCTTCCGTGGGTTCCGTGGCAAAAAATTTTGATCAGTTAGTTTCCAGATTGGTATTACATCGTCATCGCAGATGACTTATGACTGCGCTTCAATGAGGCAATAATGGCGCCCACTACCACCAAGCACGCTGCCACTGGCAATCGCCAATCGGGGGCAGCTATACCCGCAATCACCAAAAAGGCGGCCGCTAAAACCGGTACGGCATAAGCCAAACTGCCCACCAAGGCGGCAGGCCCAGTACGCAGCGCCAAATCCCATGCCACCATAGCTAACCCATAAGGACCCAGTCCTAATGCCACACCAGCAGCCAAGGTGCTTCCCGAAGGCATACTCGAGGTGCCGCCTAACAGTAGATCACCAGTTGCCGCGCCACCAGCTGCAATTAAAAATAAGGTCGGCATCATAGGGGCAATGGCCAAAGGAGCGACCTGACAAATCCAAGAGTATAAAGCCCAGCAACAGGCAGCCAATAAGGCCAGTGCATAACCAAGCCCCTGCCCTGAGCCCTGTACACTTGATGATTCAGGTGACAATAAAATAGCCGCCCCACAAAAGGCCGTTAATGCCCCCAGCAATACCGGCATAGATAAGTACCGATAAAACATCCAGTGACTGATCACAATAAACATCACCGGCCAAGTATAAGTAATGAGTGCTGCCTCTGCCGCTGGAGCCTTACCCATACCGGCTAAATAGCTGCCCACTGCACCCAACATTAACGCCGGCACTAGCCCATAAATAACCAACTTCCATCGCACAGACACAACCGCAGTGTTTTGCTTTGGTTTAGGTCGGCGCAACGCCATGGGCAAGGCCGCCACAGCTCCGCTAAATAAGGCAATACTGGCTAATCGCAGTGGCGGGACCACGCCCGCAGCATCCACTAATAAGGGGGCAATAGACCACAGAATAACGGCGATCAATGCCGACAAAACACTGAGAAAAATCGAATGGGGTGAAGAAACAGCCAAATGACTCATCGTCGTTACTCCTGTAATGCGAGTGTTGTGAGTGAAACCACTACTCTATACACTTTAAAAACATCACAAAATCGATATTACTTGATAGCTATCATCACAGGAATTGATACATTGAGACGCCATATTCTTGATCTAAATACCTTGCATACGCTGGTAGTGTTGGCAGACACCGGTACAGTTACTGCGGCTGCGGAGCGCCTTGCTTATACCCAATCGGCGGTAAGTATGCAGTTAAATCGGCTAGAATCAGCATTAGGAGTGGCATTACACGAGCGCGATGGTCGTCGTATTCGCCTAACTGACGAGGGGCAAAGGCTGGTGAAGTATGCAAGAGAAATGCTGGCGATAAATAACCAAGCTATTGACGATCTTCAGCAACGCCAAGTGTCTGGGGAGCTGAGTCTTGGCATCCCAGAAGATTATGCGTTTTTGCTTACCTCAGTATTGTCACACTTTAGTCAATTATTTCCTGCTATTCGGCTGCAAGTTATTTGCCGCTCTAGCGTAGAGTTAATTAGTCAAGTACAAGACAGTAGCCTAGATCTAGCTGTAGTGACCCGCCAAGTTCGCTCGCCAGGAGGCGAAGTGATACGACGCGAGCCATTGGTGTGGGCCGTGGGCGCCAAGGCGCAACCTTCTCTGAGTGATCCTATTCCTTTGGCTTTGTATTCACCTGGGGCAGATGTGTTTCGGGATGTGGCAGAGCAAGCCTTGGCAGCTGCTGGGCGAGACTGGCGAGTGGCCTACTCTAGCCAATCCATGACGGGGTTAATGCCGGTGGTGGTGGCGGGCCTGGCGGTAGTCGTGGTCACTCGTAATATGCTAACTAGCCAATTGCGCGTGATTGATGAGCGCAGTGGCATGCCGGCATTACAATCTGTTGAAATTGCCCTACACAGGTCTGTGGGTCGCCCTTCAGAGCCGGCACGCCAATTAGCCGACTTGATCCGCACCCACTTAGCGTCTCACGAATCCTTTTAATCGAGCATTAACACCAATAAAAAAAGCCCGCTTAGCTATGGCTAAACGGGCTTAATATTTCACTTTATCTGTTATTAGGCTTCAGCTAATTCTTGCTCTTTAATAAAGCGGCGCATGCTACCTTCAGTATCAACCGCATGGTGCCATGATAAAGCCTTCTCTAAGCAGTGTGGTGTATGGCCACCACGCTCACAGGCTTCATCAAAGTAAGCTTGTAGTGCCGGGCGATAGCTAGGATCCACACAGTTATCAATTACCACTTGTGCACGCTCACGAGGTGCTAAGCCTCGCAAGTCAGCCAAACCATGCTCAGATACCAAAATATCAACATCGTGCTCGTTATGGTCTACATGGCTAACAAAAGGAACAAAACTGGAAATATCCCCGTTTTTAGCAACTGACTTAGTCACAAAAATCGACATATGCGCATTACGGGCAAAGTCACCCGAACCACCCACGCCATTCATCATGCGCGTTCCGCACACATGAGTGGAGTTAACATTACCGTAAATATCAGCTTCTAGTGCGGTATTAACAGCAATAATACCAAGGCGACGCACTATTTCAGGCAGGTTGGAAATTTCTTGCGGACGCAGAATCAAACGGTCGCGATACTTATCTAAGTTATTCCAAACACTCTTACCACGCTCTTCAGACAGCGTAATTGAACAGCCTGATGCAAAGTCCATTACCCCAGCATCAAGCAAATCGAAGGTACAGTCTTGTAGCACTTCAGAATACATAGTGAGATTTTTAAAAGGACCATGAGCAAAACCACTCATCACCGCATTCGCCATGGTACCAATACCGGCTTGCAGCGGCAGTAACGAGGGCGTTAAATGACCCGACTCAACTTCATAAGTAAAGAATTTAATTAAGTGGTCGGCAATACTCTGAGTGCCTTCATCTGGGGGTAATACGGTAGAGGGGCTGTCTGGAATATTAGACACCACAATGGCCGCAATTTTAGACGGATCAATAGGGATTTCAGTGCCACCAATACGCGAGTTAGGGGCAACCACAGGCACAGGCGTACGCTCGGGGCGCATTTCAGGGAAGTACACATCGTGCAAGCCTTGCAGCGCTAACGGTGCCGCCAAGTTTAACTCAATGATCACCTGATCAGCATCCATGGCAAAACTGGCAGAGTTACCTAATGATGTAGTAGGCACAATACCACCGTCTTTGGTAATCGCACAGGCTTCAATAACCGCCACATTAATCTTAGGCAATTGGTGATTACGCAGCTGTTCTACCGTTTCTGATAAATGCTGGTCAATAAACATCACCTTACCATCGTTAATCGCCTTACGCAGTGTGCTATCCACCTGAAAAGGCATACGACGTGCCAACACATTGGCTTCGGTTAACAAACGGTCTAAGTCATTACCTAAAGACGCTCCCGTCATTAGCGTAATAGACAGCGGATTTTCTTTGGCCATTTCGGCCAGTGCCATTGGTACCGCTTTCGCTTCACCAGCGCGGGTAAAGCCACTCATGCCAACCGTCATACCGTCTTTAATTAACGCAGCGGCTTGTTCAGCTGAACAGAGTTTGCTTTGCCAAGGTGCCCACTGACAACGCTGTGCCGTGATTGCTTCATCAAACATTCTAGAGTCTCCTGCTACTGCGCCTGACTGAGTCTGCGCTAAGCATCGCTATACAGGTGTATATGCGCTGCATATTGGTTAAGTGGTGTTGAATACCCAATCATTATTTACTCATGTCAAAAATAAACAAGCCGCTCTACGACTAAATGACAATAGCCTAATAAGGGTGAAAAGTGAGGGCACACCTGCAGAAGAGAAAACAAATAAACTCTTTCAATACAATATGTTACATAAAGATAACAAGCTCGTAATCTAGGTTTTAATCAGCGTATATGGCCGATCACTCGATGTGGCAATCTTTAAGCTAGGTCACATTTATATAATGACGAAAATCATCCATAACGATAAAAACAACCGCCAATAACTAGAGCACAACCTTAAATGCCAAGGCTAATAGCACCAATCCACTTACCCTATCTAACCAAACCGACTTAGCGTTTAACCAAGCCAATACCGGCCCACGAGAGAGCACCAAGGCCACCAATACATACCAAAGAGCATCTATGCCACCCGCAGTCAGCATCATAATGCCACTTTGTTGCCAGTTGGTATCGGCATCCACAAACTGACTAAACAGCGCCACAAAAAAGATAGCCAACTGCGGATTTAAAAATGCCACCATAAAGCCTTCAAAGGCTCCTTGTCGGCCAGCCATCTGCTGCCCAGCGTCTGCTTCATCTTGGGTATTAGGTTTGGCTAATAGCGCTTTAACTCCTAACCAGGCCAAAAAGGCGGCGCCCCCATAACGAATGCCAGTAAATAACAGTGGATTATTGGCAATAATCAACGCCAGCCCCAACGCCGTTAGCAGCGCATATAACCCCACGCCCGTGCCATGGCCTAAGGCCGTTAACACCCCATGACCTTGCCCCCCCTTAATGGTATTACGCATCACCACAGCCAAACTGGGCCCAGGGCTAATGGCTCCCACCACACAAATGGTGGCCAGCGCTAACCAGTTAGAAAACTCCATTTTGTTGTCTCATCTCACCGTGTAATAATTAATGGGTGCCTACTCTAATCTAAGCCTAAGGCAGCATAAACCTCGGCCTGCCTTTATTTGAACTTGTCTTTACTCGGTAAAGATATCTAGACTGGCCTTATTTGTACTAAAAATTGGCAAAAAAACATCATATTGGAGTGCTATCAGATTATGCGTTATTCGTGGATTTTATTTGATGCCGATGAAACATTATTTCATTTTGATGCGTTTCTCGGCTTAACGCGTATGTTTGAGACTTTTAACGTTAATTTTACTACAGAAGACTACCAAGACTATCGAACTTTAAGTGCCCCCTTATGGGTGGATTATCAAAACGGCACCATTAATGCTGCGCAATTACAGCATATTCGGTTTAAAGACTGGGCTGAGCGTTTAAGTGTCACCACAGAGCAGCTTAATCAAGACTACCTCAGTGCCATGGCCGAGGTATCACCGCCGCTGCCCGGCGCACCAGAGCTGATTAATGCACTACAGGGCAAAGCTAAGCTGGGCATTATTACTAATGGCTTTAGCGCCATGCAGCAAATTCGCCTTGATCGCGCCGGTTGGCAACAAGCCTTTGACACCCTCGTTATTTCTGAGCAAGTCGGCGTCGCCAAGCCCGATGTGGCTATTTTTGAGCATGCCTTTGCACTGATGGGGCATCCACCTAAAGAGCAGGTTTTGATGGTGGGTGATAATCCGCATTCCGATATTTTAGGCGGCATGAATGCTGGCATCGATACCTGTTGGCTAAATAGTGCCGGCCACCCAACCCCAACAGGCATAAAGCCCCACTATCAAGTCAGCTCATTAGCGCAGCTACAGCAATTATTGTTGGGGTAAGGGAAAGCCATACGCTTTACGTCTTACGCGGTACGTTAAACAAAAAACGAAACCTTAGAGCCGTCATGCCGAGCTTGCCCCGGCATCCACGGAAGACACAGAAAAAGGCAAGAGCGAACAGTGACAACGACTCAAATACTGCTAATGGTAAGGGCTCCCCCTACCAATAATTGGGTGTTTAGCTGTTACCCTATAAAGT
>NZ_JBQDEX010000144.1:0-5684 GCF_052084945.1 Oceanisphaera sp. | reverse complement strand
TGGCTGGAAGTGGGCTTTAAAGGTCTCGATGTGCATGAAGTTCTCCCCAAAAGAGTGTATAAGATCACAATGAATAGACCCCGTCAACTTGCTCACTATTTAGAATTAAAATTGCCTAAAAAACGTTCACGATCTCGCCCTGGGCGTTACTGACTGCTGCCAGCGTATTCATGATTTGGCGTTGAGCGACATTAGCAGGTACTCGTTACAGTTTAGCGCTAATGGGTGTAAAATCTCGGCGTTTTTGTTTTTTCTAACCTTAAGGTTGTCATAGTGTCAGACACGGATTTATTTAAAGATATTCGTCCCTATCGGGATGATGAAGTAGCAGATGCCATTCAACGTTTGATCCGCGACGATGAATTTATTAGTGCCATTGCCCATTATCGCTTTGCCGCGCTCTCTAATGTGGGGGGGCCGGTTATTAAGGCGTTAATTCGTCTGTATTTAAGCTGGCGCTGGCGCAAGCTACACACAGTGCGCGAAATTCAGCAAGAAGTGGCCAGCTACATGAACAATATGATTGGCAAAACCACCCAAGGTGTTACCTACTCAGGGCTAGATAAGCTCGACCCTAAACAGGGCTATTTATTTATCTCTAATCACAGAGATATTGCCATGGATCCGGCCTTTGTGAATTGGGGTTTGCACAGCAATGGCTTCAATACCGTGCGCATCGCCATTGGCGATAATTTATTGCGCAAGCCCTGTGCGGCTGAATTAATGCGACTCAACAAAAGTTTTATTGTCAAACGCTCCATGAAAGGCCCCCGTGAAATGATGAAAGCCTTTAGTGAGCTTTCAGCCTATTTGCGTCACTCGCTAGATGAACACCAGTCTATTTGGATAGCGCAAAAAGAAGGGCGAGCTAAAGATGGCTGTGATAAAACCGACCCCGCCATTCTTAAAATGTTTTATATGGAAGGCAAGCGTCAAAAAATCCCGTTTGCCGATTACATTAAAACGCTGAATCTTGTACCTGTGTCTATTGCTTATGAATATGATCCAGGTGATCAAGCCAAAGCACGAGAACTCTACGCCAAATCGGCATCGCAAGGGGCGTATGAGAAGCGGGAGTTTGAAGATGTAGAAAGCATAGTGCAGGGCATAGTCGGACAAAAAGGGCGGGTGCATGTAGCGTTTGGCGATCCGATACAAGGGGAGTTTGATAATGCTGATCAACTCGCAAGTGAGATAGATCGACAAATTTATACCAATTATCATTTATTTCCGACCAACTTATTAGCCGCCGGACAAACCCTAGACGATCATCAAGCTGACGCTCAAGCTTTTGCACAACATATAGCAGCCGTTCCCCCTGAGCTTAAAGACATTGTCTTATCCATGTATGCCAAGCCGGTTGAAAATAGCGCTAATGCGAAAGAGACCGCAACGAGTTAATTTAGAAGCTATACCATTCTGGAAAACTAGCAGATCAGGTTTTATGGCTTCTATAGGGGCGATTTCAATCGACTAAAAACCATAGCAAGGCCTAAAGAGGTCGAATAAATTCGACCCTACGCTCGGGGTAGATTGGTATAATCACAGGCGACGCCACCGACCATCACATGGATGTGCTTGTAGCGTGCCGGTGGAGTGGCTCCTTTATTCGGCTTTTACAGGTAATACCAACTGACGCTTATTTAGTATGTTTGGTATAAGATAGCTCAACATTGAGAGAGTGAGTGCTATTAACTGGCGAGTTTAAGTTGCCACAGCGGTGGGTCTGTTACCTGTAATTGGGTTAAGTAGCTGAATAAGCCGCCATAACCTTGAGTGGGAGGCGTGTGAGTTAATTGCTGTAGCAGCTCTTGCTGTTGCCAGCGCTCAAGCATGAGCTCATGTTGTAACAGGGCTAAGTAGTCATCGTTATCGAGCTTAGGCTTAAGTTGGCGGCGTAATACTCGCCATTGTTCAAACAGGTCGAGCTGATTGGCCAAAACTGTTCTAAAGCGTTCAGGCTCAGCAGTCATGCCCTGTGCTTCTAGCATGACCAGCAAGAGCAGTAAGTTGACATTGGCGCCGTACTCATCTTGTAATTGCAGGCAAGCTTGCGCCACCCCCGGTCGGCCATAATGTTGGCTGCTAAATTGCCAAAACTGATCAGCACTCGGTATCTTCATGGAATGTCACCTCGCATATTAAAATCTAGCGCCCGTTTCGAGCACTTAACTGACCACTGATGGCTCAAGCTTACGGCTACTCTGTAGGAGCTTCTAACAATTCTAGCTGCTCTTGTTGTTCTAGCCACTGAGCTTCGGTATCGGCCAGTTGTTGCTGTAGCGGAATTTGGGCTTTTAATAATTGCTGCAAATTCGCTTTTTGCTCGGCAGTATAAATATCAGGGTCGGCCAGTTGCTGCTCAATATCCGTCAATTGTTGTTGATATTGATCCATCTCTTTTTCAAGTTTAGTAATGGCTTTACGCAAGGGTTGAGTCAGTTGGCGCAACTCTGCTTGGCGGCGTTTTTCTGCTTTGCGATTGAGCGCCGAGTGCTCACCACTTGTATGGGTTGCTTGGGGTTGTTCAGCTTTGTCTTGGGCCATTAACCACTGGTGATAATCTTCAATATCTCCATCAAAAGGCTGAACTTTACCGCTATCTACTAAGTAAAACTCATCAGTAGTGGCGCGCAGTAAGTGTCTATCATGAGACACAATGACCATGGCGCCTTCAAAAAATTGCAACGCCATGGTGAGGGCTTCGCGCATATCTAAGTCAAGGTGGTTGGTTGGCTCATCCAGTAATAGCAAATTAGGTTTTTGATAAACAATGAGTGCTAATACTAAGCGCGCTTTTTCGCCCCCAGAAAAGGGCCCCACGGGATCATGAACTTTGTCCCCTTTAAAGTCGAAGCCACCTAAATAGTCACGCAAACTTTGTTCAGTGGCGCTGGGGTCTATACGCGATAAGTGCATTAATGGCGAGGAGTCTAGGTGCAAGCTTTCTAATTGATGCTGAGCAAAATACCCTAAAGCAATGCCGGGGTTGGCAACTAACTTGCCAGATAAAGGAGCTAACTCACCCGATAGCAGTTTAATAAAGGTGGATTTACCCGCGCCATTTCTTCCCAGTAGGCCAATGCGTGAGCCGGGCACCAAGTTAAGCTTAATGTCGGATAAAATAATATTATCACCATAGCCTGCTGATAACTTTTCCATGGTGATCAGCGGAATAGGCAAGCTGCTAGGGGCTAAAAATTTAAAAGTAAAAGGCGAATCCACCAAGGCTGGCAGTACCCGTTCCATGCGCTCCATCGCTTTGAGTCGGCTTTGCGCCTGCTTGGCTTTGGTGGCTTGATAGCGAAAGCGATCGACATAATTTTGCATATGGCTAAGTTCACGCTGTTGCTTTTCAAACATAGACTGTTGCAATACTAGCTTTTCAGCGCGCAAACGCTCAAAGTCAGAGTAGTTACCGCTGTACTCATTAAGCAGGCTATTCTCGACATGAATAATGCGATTAACCACCGCATCTAAAAAGTCTCTGTCGTGCGAGATTAATATCAGGGTACCCGAGTAGCTTTTTAACCATCGCTCTAGCCACATAACCGCATCTAAATCGAGGTGGTTGGTCGGCTCATCCAGTAACAGTAAGTCGGAGCGACAAATTAAGGCTTGAGCCAAGTTCAGGCGCATCCGCCAGCCCCCAGAAAAGGAGCTGACGGGGCGACTTTGTGTCTCGTTAGCAAAGCCTAAACCATGCAATAATTCGCCAGCGCGAGCATGGATATGATAGCCGCCATGGATCTCTAATTTGCCGTGCAGCTCGGCAATGGCAATGCCATCTTGCTGCTGTTCGGCCTGTTCTAGTTTGCGGCACAGTCTGCGATATTCTTTATCGCCATCAATCACATAATCTAGCGCTGAGCACGCTAATGCCGGTGTTTCTTGCGCCACGGTAGACAGCTGCCAGTCTGCAGGTAAAGAAAACTGGCCGGCATCTAGACTCAGTTCGCCTTTAAATAATGCGAACAAGCTTGATTTACCACAGCCATTTTTACCGACTAAGCCCACTTTATGGCCACCGTGAATAGTGGCGCTGGTGTCTTTAAGTAGCGGGCGTCCGCCTCTAAGGAGTTCTATTTGGCTGAGGGTAATCATAAGGCTCTATATTAGATTGATGGTGAAAGTTATTTTACCTGTTTTTAGCGCCAGTATCATCGCCCCTTGGCTAACCACTGGTCACAAGCTTGTTCAAACTCACTTACCGAGGACAATCCATGTTGTTGCACTAACTGCTCGAGCTTGGGAGTTTTGCTTAAGTCGCGCAAAATAAACAATAATGCACATTGTTGCTTTATTGTGTCTCTATCTGCATTAAACGTCT
Source organism: Oceanisphaera sp. (assembly GCF_052084945.1). Classification (NCBI taxonomy): domain Bacteria; kingdom Pseudomonadati; phylum Pseudomonadota; class Gammaproteobacteria; order Aeromonadales; family Aeromonadaceae; genus Oceanisphaera; species Oceanisphaera sp. The sequence goes on along the minus strand of NZ_JBQDEX010000144.1, from coordinate 1,354 downwards.
GTTTAAACTCAGGTTCTTGCTCAGGCGTTATATTAAAACCGCTGGGGTTATCGCTGATGCTTTGTAATAGCGCATTGGGGTTTTTTAGCTGTCTTGGTTGATGGCACAACAGCTCATCATGCAGCACTCGGCATAAACGGCCATAAGCCCCTTGCCAATCTTGTGCCGTTTGCCAATGAGCTAGGCGTGTGGCGCCAGCGGTAATTAACGCTGAATGAATACGACCCGCTTGGGTGGGCTGCACTAAGCGGGGAGAAAACGCCAGCTGGCTCACTTGGCTATTGGCAAAGCTGTGCCATGCAAAGAGGGTGTTTGCGGGCAAAAAAACGGCATCTTGGTTTGTTAAAGGGTAATAATGCCGGCCAAGCTGTAAAAGCCCGCCACCTTTATGTATAACCAATAATCGGCCTTTAAGGTGGCGCTGGCGTTTTCCGGGGCTTAAGTGAGCCAGCTCAAGAAGCTGGTAATCAATACTGTATTGGGCGCTTGTAGTCATTGTGATTGGTTCATTTTTGGCGGAGAATTCAAGAAAGGTTCGTTTTTAGGATGTAATACCATGGAAACCCGTCGTAAAAAGCGCTTTATTGCCGGAGCCGTGTGCCCCAGTTGTAGCGAAAGTGACTCTATGATGCTGTATCTCGAGCACGGTGTCGAGAAAGTAGAATGCGTCAGTTGTGGCCATACTCAAAGTCAAACCGATGACCAAGTGGCACAAGTGAGTCAGGGTGATGTAATCGGTATCTTTAAACCCGAGTAATCTTACCGATGGCCGTACGTTGTACGCCGACCGCTGTACGAAAAATCAAAATCGGTGTTTTCTTTGACGTAAGGCGTACCGCGCAGAACGTACCGCGTTTTTTAAGCTAGGCGCTGCTCTTCATCCGTGATGTATTTAAACCCGCTTTGGCATCCTGTATGCTAACCAGCAAATTTATAAATAGGTTAATTTAATGAGCATTACAGAAAACAAAGTCGTCACGCTCGACTTCGCTGTGACTAATGTGGAAGGGGAAACTCTTGACTCTACAGAAGATAAACAGCCGCTTGAATATTTGCACGGCACTGGATATTTAGTTCCTGGATTAGAGTCGGTACTGGATGGCAAAGCCGTTGATGAAGCCTTTGATGTGACCTTAACGCCAGATCAAGCCTATGGTGATCGCGACGATAACTTAGTGCAGTCTGTACCCGGTGAATTATTTGACGGTATGGAAGTGGCAGAAGGTGATACTTTTGTGGCCGAAACCGATGATGGTCATCGCCCTGTAACCATTGTTGAAGTGGCAGAAGAATACGTCAAAGTGGACGGTAACCATCCGTTAGCCGGTATGACGCTAACCTTTAAAGGGGTTGT
>NZ_JBQDEX010000143.1:0-5695 GCF_052084945.1 Oceanisphaera sp. | reverse complement strand
CACGAAACCACCATTACCACTGCCATCGGCGTTGCCGGCAGGGTTAGCCCCTGCATCAGGCAAACCGGCAGCGGTGGCTTCAAAAGCTTGGGTCGGGTCTTGACCATCCAAAATTGCCGCTTGCAATGCGGCAACATCGTCGCTGCCAACATCTAATATTTGTGGGGCTTGGGCGGCATCTAGTAATTCTTTGGGGATTTCGGTTAAGCTATCTTCATTCAGCTCTAACCTAAAGTCGGGGCCTTGCACCACGACTTTTGAGCCTGATTCAGTCATCACAATAGCGCCAGCAAGAACTTCATCGCCTTGTTGCAGCGCAACCTTTTCTCCGTTGGCTGTGAGCACGAAAGCATTACCAACTAATTCAATTACTGTTGCATGTTCCATGTTGACTCCCGTCACTATTAGCTAGCTGGTTATTCAAGTTGCTATTAATAGTAGTTGGAGTAATGAGAACCATCTATTAGCATTAATCGACCAATACAAGGCTAAAAAACGCTCAACTATTCTACTTTTTAGAATGAAATGTTGGATACTAAGTAAAAAAATACCGACTCTCAGTCGGTATTTTATCAATTACGTTATTAAGTGAGCTATTTTAAAGCACATCATTAGCATTTAACTCGCCAAAGGCCTGCTCTAAACGGGCTATCATGCTGTTTTGCCCCTCACGTAACCAAGCACGGGGATCGTAGTATTTTTTGTTTGGCTTTTCGTCACCATCTGGGTTACCGATTTGGCCTTGCAGGTAATCTTGCTTGGCTTTGTAGTAATCCATAACGCCGGCCCATGTGGCCCACTGGGTATCTGTGTCAATGTTCATTTTGATCACGCCATAACCAATAGACTCTTCAATTTCTGCCGCTGATGAGCCTGAGCCGCCATGAAACACAAAGTCTAATGATTTAGCGGGTAGCCCAAACTTTTCAGATACGTGCTTTTGTGAGTTATCTAGAATTTTCGGGGTAAGCTTAACGTTACCTGGCTTATAAACGCCGTGCACGTTGCCAAAAGAGGCTGCAATGGTAAACATATCACTAATAGCACTGAGCTTTTCATAGGCATAAGCGACATCTTCTGGCTGGGTGTACAGCAGTGAACTGTCCATACCAGTATTGTCTACGCCGTCTTCTTCGCCGCCGGTGCAACCTAATTCAATTTCTAGCGTCATGCCAATCTTGCTCATACGTGCTAGATACTGGCCACAAATCTCAATGTTTTCTTCTAGAGACTCTTCAGACAGGTCAATCATGTGCGAGCTAAACAGCGGCTTGCCAGTTTCAGCATAGTGTTTTTCACCGGCATCCAATAAGCCATCAATCCATGGGAGTAGTTTTTTAGCCGCATGGTCGGTGTGCAAGATAACCGGCACCCCATAAGCTTTCGCCATAGTATGCACATGCTGCGCACCTGAGATAGCCCCTAAGATAGCGGCTTGATGGCCTTCGAGTTTTAACCCTTTACCGGCAAAAAACGCCGCACCACCATTCGAGAACTGAACCACAACCGGTGCTTTAACTTTGGCAGCAGCTTCTAGTACGGCGTTAACAGAGTCACTGCCTACTACGTTAACTGCAGGTAGTGCAAAGGCGTTTTCTTTAGCGATAGCAAAGATTTTTTGCATATCATGGCCACATACCACACCGGGTTTTACCACATCTAAAATTTTCTGAGACATTAACTTTCTCCTCACTAAAACACAGTCGGCGGACACGCTGATCCGCCGAGATAAATCAAAATATTACTCGTTTGCTCTTTGCTCTAGCATGGCAACTGCGGGTAGGGTTTTCCCTTCTACAAACTCTAAAAAGGCACCGCCCCCCGTTGAGATATAAGAAATTTGTTCTTTAATACCGAACAGGTCAATGGCTGCTAGGGTATCACCACCACCGGCAATAGAGAATGCTTCGCTCTCGGCAATGGCGTTGGCCACAATATGGGTGCCATTGCGAAACTGTTCAAATTCAAACACGCCCACAGGGCCATTCCAGATGATGGTTTTGGCTTTTCTTAAGATGTCGGCTAATTCATGAGCCGAGCTGTCACCCAAGTCAAGAATTTGTTCATTATCTTGTACCTCTGCCACATTTTTTACGCAAGCTACAGCCGAGTCAGAAAACTCAGTAGCGGTACGTACATCGGTAGGCAATGGAATATCACACTTGGCCATCAGGCGTTTGGCTTCGGGGATCAAATCGGCTTCGTGTAATGACTTACCTACATTATGACCAGCAGCGGCCACAAACGTATTAGAGATACCGCCTCCTACCACCAGCTGATCCGCAATATTGGATAAAGACTCGAGTACGGTCAGCTTAGTAGAGACTTTAGAGCCCCCCACTACCGCAACTAAAGGGCGAGCAGGATTATCCAGAGCTTTAGCCAGGGCGGCTAGTTCAGCTGATAATAGTGGGCCGGCGCACGCGATAGGGGCAAATTTGGCCACGCCATGGGTTGAAGCTTGGGCACGGTGGGCAGTACCAAAGGCATCCATTACAAACACATCGCATAAGGCGGCATATTGGCGAGCTAGTGTCTCGTCGTCTTTTTTCTCGCCCAGGTTAAAGCGCACATTCTCTAATACCACCAGCTCGTTGCTGGCCAGCTCAACGCCTTCAATGTAGTCTTTTGCTAGGCGTACCGGAACCGTCAGCACCTTTTGCAAATAATCGACCACAGGCTGTAATGAAAACTCGGCTGCATATTCGCCTTCGGTGGGGCGACCTAAATGTGAAGTCACCATGACTTTGGCACCTTGAGCCAAGGCGGCTTTAATGGTGGGAAGTGATGCTAAAATACGGGCATCTGAACTCACCACGCCGTCTTTAATTGGCACATTCAAATCGGCACGGATCAGTACGCGCTTAGCAGATAAATCGAGTTGGTTCATCGTCATCACAGACATTGGGGGCGTCCTTTATATAGCAGTTAGATAAGTAAGTAGTTAATGTTTATTTGAGCCAAGCAAGACTGGTGTCGAGCATGCGATTAGCAAAGCCCCATTCGTTATCACACCACATCAGCATTTTAATTAAGTTAGCGTCACTCACCCGCGTTTGGGTGCCATCTATAATGGAAGAGTGAGGGTCATGGTTGAAATCAACCGACACCAAAGGCGCTTCGGTGTAATCTAAAATGCCTTTTAGTGGACCCTGAGCAGCCTCACGTAATACTTGGTTAACCGCTTCAACCGTGGCTTTTTGCTCAACCAAGATACTTAAGTCCATGGCCGTTACGTTAATGGTGGGAACGCGCACTGAAATAGCTTCAAATTTACCCGCAAAATGCGGCAAGATGCGCTCTACCCCTTTGGCAAGCTTGGTATCAACGGGAATAATAGATTGGCTAGCGGCACGAGTACGGCGCAAATCGCCGTGGTAGGCATCAATCACTTGCTGATCGTTCATGGCAGAGTGAATGGTGGTGATGTTACCACATTTAATATTAAAGGCTTGGTGCAGGGTTTCTATTACAGGCACCACGCAGTTGGTAGTACAAGATGCATTAGAGACCATGGTTTCGGCCCCCGTCAGCTGCTGGTGATTTACCCCATACACAATGGTGGCATCTAAGTCGTTATCGCCCGGATGAGAAAATAACACCTTTTTAGCACCGGCTTGAATATGCTGGTTGGCATCGTCGCGGCTAGAATGCACACCAGTACACTCGAGTACTAAATCAACCGCTAATTCAGCCCAAGGCAACTTAGCCGGATCTGACTCATGGCATAAGCGAATAATATCGCCATGAATGTCAAAGGCGTTATCAAGTAGCTTGACCTCGTGACCAAAGCGGCCATGACTGGAGTCATATCGGGTTAGGTGCGCCATAGCTTCGGGCTCTGCGAGCTCGTTAATGGCCACAACTTTCATCTGGCTGTGTAGGTTACGCTCATAAAAAGCCCGTAATACACTGCGCCCTATACGGCCATAGCCGTTAATGGCGATTCGGATCATTGACTGTTATTCCCTGAAGGCTTGAGGCTGCGACTTTTTATTAATGCCGCTTAATCTAAGCACAAGTTTAACGGGGATTGGCAACAAGGGGAATGGCTGTGACTATGATGATGGCTGAAAAAGAGAGCTCAGCCACGTCTGTGGCTGAGTTTTTATCCAATACCTAGCTCAATCTAGCTTTTCTAGGTGGATCAATATGCGATTAATATTCGTGTGGCACGAGTATCTGCTCTTCATCTGTTTCCTCTACTTCAGGCTGAGGAAAATCGAGCTCCATCTGACAAGCTTGGGCTTCGGCAATTTCTTCCGCTTCCATATGCGGAAACACCTCTTCTAGCGGAATATCTACAAACTCTTCGTTACGGGGGTCAAGTGTGGCTAATACCCCCACGGTTTCGGCTGAGCTTGGGATATAATGTGCTTGATCAGCCACTTCAACCATCTTCACGTCTAAGCGCCAATACCAAGTATAAGCCCCTAGCAGCAAAGCAATGCCCATGTTGCCATAATATAAGCCTTGCGCCCCCAGCCATGTCATCATGCTAGAACTGAATAAGGGTCCTAAGGCGCTACCCAAGCCATAGCTCAATAACAAAGTGGTGCTGGCGGCCACTATATATTGTGCGTCCATGCGGTCATTGGTAATCGCCACGGCCACGGGATAGATAGCGACCACCATTCCCATATAGAGCGCCGAGAAGCCAATTAAGAAGCCCAAATGGTAAGGCCCTGCAAACACGACCCCCAGCGCGCTTAATATCACGATAATATTTATCCAGATCATAATTTTACTACGATCTAGCTGATCACACAGCCGACCTAATGGCCAAGCAAACAAAATGAAGGTAAAAACTGAAGCTGCCATAAAGTAAGAGAGTTGCTCTACTTCTAGCCCAACTTGAATAGCATATACTGGTGCCATGGCATAAAAGCTGGTGATCAGCATGCCACTGCATAAAGCCGCCAATAGGCCTAAAGGCACTTTTTTTATAATAAACTTTATGCTTACCCGCTCACTATTTTCTATGGTTGGGGCATCCATACGACTTAACGATAACGGCACCAGTGCCGCTGTTAGCACTATGGCGCCTAGGGTGAAGGGCACAAACGCAGAGGGGTCGGTAAAGCCGATAAGCAGTTGACCCGCTGTTGCCGCTAAGTAAGTACAAATTTGATAGGAGAAAAATAAAGTCGCGCGGTTATCGTTATTAGCCACGGCACTAAACCAACTTTCAATAACAATAAAGCATCCTGCAACTGCAACACCACCAAAGGCTCTTAATAATGACCAAATGATAATGCTTTCGGTTAGCGGGTAAATCAGGGTTGAGCTACCTAAAAAAGCACTGAATACAGCAAAGGCACGAATGTGCCCTACTCGCTTAATAACTCTTTTTCCATACAAGGATCCCACCACAAAGCCTATTGAGTAACAGACCATAATGGCGCCAATTAGGGTTGGCTCTACGCCTTTTAGCCCTAAATTAACCCCCAACAACGTCATAACAAAGGTATTACCACCCATAAGAAGTAACACGCTAAATATCAATGCAGAAAGTGAAATGACCAAAGGTTTTATCATGCCAAGCCTTATTGATTGTGGGAGTCAAAAGATCGAAGCTGAAAGCTCGAAGCTAAAATATAAACCATTTTTTGCCACGAAATACACAGAAGAACACCAACCTAATACCAATCTGTAAAACTAACTGATCAAAATTTTTCGCCACGGAACCCACGGA
>NZ_JBQDEX010000142.1:0-5714 GCF_052084945.1 Oceanisphaera sp. | reverse complement strand
TTTCCTCTAGGTCCAGCTTTAAATCAGATCACATTTTTACTTAGATTGGTATTACATGCACTACGCCAAGCCACATAGTGTGAGTGCGACAAACAATAACGCCGGCGGTTAAGCCGGCGTTATAGGGCAACATTATCATCACAAGCTTAGTGCTCGCGAGTTTTGCTAAACTCAATATCAGGATAACGCTCTTGCGTTAAGTTTAAATTAACCATAGTCGGCGCTATATACGTTAGGTTATCACCGCCATCTAATGCCAAATTTTGTGACATTTTACGCTCAAACTCATCGAGTTTTTTCGCGTCAGTGCCATATACCCAACGCGCAGTAGACACATTAATCGCCTCATAAAGGGCATCTACGTTATATTCTGATTTTAAACGTGCCACCACCACATCAAACTGCAGTACCCCCACCGCACCCACAATTAAGTCATTATTCATCAGTGGACGGAATAACTGCACCGCGCCCTCTTCCGATAGTTGCACCAAGCCTTTTAGCAGCTGCTTTTGCTTGAGCGGATCACGCAGGCGAATACGGCGGAACAATTCTGGCGCAAAGTTAGGAATACCAGAAAACTTAATATCTTCACCTTGGGTAAAGGTGTCGCCAATTTGAATAGTGCCGTGGTTATGTAATCCAATAATATCACCGGCCACCGCTTCATCGGCACGAGCACGGTCGCCAGCCATAAAAGTGACGGCATCAGATATACTAATGGTTTTACCCAAGCGCACGTGTTTCATTTTCATGCCTTGGTTATATACACCCGACACAATACGCATAAAGGCAATGCGGTCACGGTGACGCGGATCCATATTGGCCTGAATTTTAAAGACAAAACCTGAGAACTTCTCTTCATTCGCTTCAATGTCACGCTCTTGAGTTGAACGCGGCATAGGTGCAGGTGCCCACTTGCTAAAACCATCTAATACGTGATCGACACCAAAGTTACCCAATGCAGTACCAAAATAGACTGGCGTTAGTTCACCCGATAAAAACAATTCGTGATCAAACTTAGTGGCAGCGCCTTCCACCAGCTCTAACTCATCACGTAAGTTAGCTAACTCATCGGCATCTAGTATCTGCTCAAGTTCAGGGCTATTTAACCCCTTAATCACCTGTATTTCTTGAATGGCGTGCCCCATGCCTTGTTGGTAGAGGATCACCTCGTCATTTTCTAAATGATACACCCCTTTAAACCACTTACCGCTACCAATGGGCCAAGTAATAGGCGCGCACATAATGTTGAGCTCATTCTCTACTTCATCAAGCAGCTCCATGGGGTCACGAATATCACGGTCTAGCTTGTTGATAAAAGTCACAATGGGCGTGGTACGCAGTCGAGTTACTTCCATTAATTTGCGGGTTCTATCCTCGACCCCTTTACCGCCATCAATCACCATTAAGCAAGAATCCACGGCCGTTAACGTACGGTAAGTATCTTCTGAGAAGTCTTCGTGACCTGGGGTATCCAGTAAGTTTATCAGGCAATCGTTGTAAGGAAACTGCATCACAGAGGTGGTGACCGAAATCCCCCGCTCTTTTTCCATTTCCATCCAGTCAGACTTAGCATGCTGATTAGAACCACGCCCTTTTACGGTACCGGCACTTTGAATGGCATGGCCGTGCAGTAGTACTTTTTCGGTAATGGTAGTCTTACCCGCATCCGGGTGCGAGATGATAGCGAAAGTACGACGTTTAGCGACTTCCTGTAGAAATTGCGATGATGACATGAGCGAGTTTCTTCTTTGATAAGAGCAAGCACCTTATGGCACCGACTCGAGGACGACGAATAAAACGGCGACTATTGTCGCCGATCCGCGCCTTTTCCTCAATCAAGAGTTAAGGTCACAGATTGATAGTTTATGCACATGATGAACCCATAGCAGCTTATCGCTATGATAGGTATTGATATTTATTGGGGGAATTTAGGAAATGGCTCGCACTTACTGCTCTCATTGTCAGCTACCACAAAGCGCCTGTTTATGTGCTTATGTTATCACTCAGCCGTGCCCATTGCCTATGGTGATTTATCAACATCCGCTAGAAGCAAAACACGCCAAAAGCACGGTCCCCTTGCTGCGCTTAGCGTTGCCCGATATACAGATTAAAATAAGTGAAATATGTACGCCACCGCAGCCTCTTACTTCAGGGAATTGGTGGCTGCTGTACCCTGGAGCGCAGGCGCTAAATATAGACTCTACCCCCGTCTGTCCCAAAGACATTGGTGGCTTAATAGTATTAGACGGTACTTGGCGAAAAACACGGCGCTTATTACACTTAAACCCTTGGCTAACTCAATTACCCTGCTTAAGTTTTAGTCAAGCGCCACAGGGGGCTTATCACATTCGTAAAGGCCCTGGTGGCCAAGCTTTATCCACTCTTGAAAGCATCAGTTATGTACTGGAGCGCTTAGAACCGTCTTTTTCATCGGGCCCTTTGCAGCAGTTATTATCAGCTAGAGTGCAGCAATTTTCAGTACGAACGCCAGAAAATTAATTTAATAATCAACTTGATACATGCATTATCAGCAGCGATAAACACCATCACCATAGGTCACTCTACTGCAAGTATTTAGCATTTCTGATACATTTTATAAAATTTATTGCTCATTTGATCACAAAATCCGTTATCATTATCTCGTCTTATGTTAGCTGCATGTTTTTTAATCAGTGTTGCGTGTATAAAAAGCTTCACCAGCGATTAAAGCGTAAGTGACTGATAAGCAACAACTTAAGACAAAATACTGTCATTGAGCTATCTTTAAAAGCAATAATAAAATAATTTTATTGTTAAAGATCATTGACATTCATCACGAAATTGAAAAAAATCTACATACAAATTGTCAACATTTTGCTTTTTAAAACGCATACAATTTGAACTCAAGAAGGCAGCGCATGTGGTCTCAGCCCCCAGCTCATAGTAAGTTGGGCACCTGTTTCGATGCGCTAGGGTCCCAACTAATAAATATGAAACAGAGAAGGTAAGACCATGGAAGCGTATCTGCTGGAATTTGGTAACTTGTTAATTAGATGGCTGCACGTTATCGCAGCCATCGCTTGGTTAGGTGAGTCTATTTATTTCGTTATGCTTGATAACGGCTTAAAAGCACCTGAAAGCGAAGCATGCAAGAAAAAAGGCGTGTTTGGTGAAATGTGGGCTGTGCACGGTGGTGGTTTCTACCACAATCAAAAGTATGCAACTAGCCCAGAAGACTTACCAGAAGACCTGCACTGGTCATTCTGGAAGGCCTACACCACTTGGTTGTCAGGTTTTGGTCTGTTTACCTTGTTGTACCTGACCAATCCAAGCTTCTACCTTGTTAACCACAGCAGTTCGTGGGAGTGGGCCGCCAATATGACTGGCTGGCAGGCAAACATTGCCGCTCTTACCTTCTTACTGTTAGGTTGGGTTATCTATAACGAGCTGTGTAAGCGCATTAGCCCGAACATGACCCGTGATGGTATTTTGAGTGTGGCTGTTGGCGTTATGATGGTGATTGTGGCTTATTTGAGCACACAAATCTTCTCTGGCCGTGCCGCTTTCTTGCTAACCGGTGCGGTAATGGCTACCGCCATGTCAGCAAACGTTTTCTTTTGGATTATTCCTGGTCAGCGTCGCATGGTTAATGCCATGAAAGCCGGCGAAACACCTAATCCTATAGATGGTTTACGTGGTCGTCAGCGTTCGGTTCACAACACCTACTTCACCCTGCCTGTCGTATTGTTGATGCTGAGTAACCACTACTCCTTCACCTTTACCCACGAGCTGTCTTGGGTGATTATGGTGCTGTTCATCTTCTCTGGTGCGTTAATTCGTCAGTACTTTGTTCTGATGCATCGCGGCCAGAAGCGCCCAGGTTACCCGATTGCTGGTGTTATTCTTATCTTGATCGCAGTATGGATTGGCGCACCTAGCACTAAGCCTGCTGTAGAAGCTCCCACGCAAAGTAGCACCACAACAGAATCCGGTGAACAAACTGCTGACGCTATCACCTTAGCTCAGGTAGAAGCTGTGATGGAGCATCGCTGTGTACAATGTCATGCTGCTGAGCCAACGCACCCAAGCTTTGCCGCAGCCCCTGCTGGTATTATGCTAGACTCGCAAAAGCAGATACAGCTGCAAGCGGGCTCTATTCAGCAAGTTGTAGCCAGTAAATACATGCCTTTGGGTAATTTAACTCAAATGACGGATGAAGAACGCGCCCTTATTGCTGCCTGGAATGGCCAGTAAATAGCGTACTCTTCTAATGAAAAGGCCCGCCTAGTGCGGGCCTTTTTTATGGGCGAGGATTACTATTTATACCAATCTGAAAAACTAACTGATCGGGTTTTATGGCTTCTGTTGGGGCGATTTCAATCGACCAGAAACTATAGCAAGGCCTAAAGAGGTCGAATAAATTCAACCCTACGCTTGGGGTAGATTGGTATTACTTAGTATCTTCACTCCCTGCAATACAATAAATATTACAACAAGATCCCTAGCCAGTTATTCATTAGCGCCATATAAAGCAGAGTACCTGAAGCAATACTCAGCAAGGCTTGCTGGCGCCATAATTGGAGAATAGCTACTACAGCTACCGCTAGCATTTGGGCATAGCCATCGCTAGGCTGGCTCCAGTTATGCACATTCATGGCATACAAGGTTAATAGCACCATCATGGCCACGGGCAGCCGACGACCCAGTATTTGGATGCGAGTATGATGGGCAATAAAACCACGAGCGATAAACGGAAACGCTCGCAGGCCAAAGGTAACCCCCGCCATAATAAGCGCACTAATAAAATAATCGAAGTTGCTCATGCTGTTACCTCCGAAGACTTAGGCCATGCTAGCAACACTAATACCAGCATAATGGATGCCGCTAATAAGAAATATTCACTCATCCAAACCCCAGCCAGACCAGAAGCCACTAGGCCTAAAACAACGGCTCCCCAATCTTTTTTAGCCCGTATTTGCTCAACGGCAAGCACGGTAAATAACGCGGTTAAGGCAAAATCTAACCCTTGTAAGCCCGGCGGTAAGCCACGAGCCAACACCATGCCGATCAGGGTGCCTAAAATCCAATAGCTTTGATTAAGCGCTACTACTTGTAAGGCGGTTTTACTGTCTTTAACTTGGCCAGAGGCACTTAATAATGAATAGGTTTCGTCGGTAATACCAAAGATAAAATAGGGCCGCCCAATCACGCCTTTGGGCAATAAATGATATAAAGAAAGGCCATAAAAAAGGTGTCTAAAGTTCACCAATAAGGACGCAACAGCCAGATCAACCCAGCCAATTCCCGCCGCCAGCATGCCCACTGCCAAATACTGTAATGCGCCGGCATAGACAATCACACTCATTAACGGCGCCCAATACCAAGTGAGACTGGCATCCACCCACAGCACCCCAAACACAGCCCCTAGCGGTAAATAGCCCATCATCACTGGCACAGTTAAGGATAATGTGCCCTGCTTACTGGTCATTTAGTTCCCTTAATAACAAAAAGTTAGCAACAAACACTAGAAAATAAGGGATTCACCTGTGTTAAGCAAGGTAATGGCACCTAAGATCATCATATTTAACACTTTAGTTGAATAAAGTAGCCGTATGATCTGGCTGAGAGCAAGGAAACGCCAACATAAAACGCGTGCTCACAGCGTCACTTTCAACCCAAACTTGCCCCTGATGTAACTGCATAATAGAGCGCACAATCGATAACCCTAATCC
>NZ_JBQDEX010000141.1:0-5741 GCF_052084945.1 Oceanisphaera sp. | reverse complement strand
CACGGAAAAATAGTGATTAAATCTAAAAATTATTCATAGTAAGAGATAAAGCAGCCTACGCTGTATGGCACTTATGTAGAGGCCATCTTTAGTCGGCCGGTTTTACGCAGTAATACGAGTAATAATAGTGACGCCTAGCGCCATCAATATCTTCAAACAGCACGACGTTGATAAGGCCACCTAAAAAACACCTCGCTTAACATTGGTATGGCTTTTTTAATTACACCATTTGTGCGCCATGCCATAACCACGCTGTTGTTTTGTGGCGTAAAGCAGTGCCTATATCCGGCTAACAATGTTGTAGGGTGAAGATGAGTAATCAGGTAGGACGTCATTGAAGAGCATGTCTGAGAAAAAGATACAAAAAATAAAAGGTGGCCTATTACTAGACCACCCTATTATTGATGCCTTTATGGCAGTGTGCAGTTAACAATTACACACCGCAAAGAAGTATTAAAATTGAACATTCGCCGATAACCAGAGGCGACGGCCTTCTTCTATGTTGTTATAGGCATTACCGTAACTAGTGCTCCCATTATAATCAAAGGGCTTATAATCAATGAAGTCTTTGTCGAGCAGGTTATAAATGGTGGCATTTAGCGTCACTGTCTCAGAAGCTTGATAGCTAGCACCTAGATTAAACAGGCTATAGGCTTTGAAATCCCCTAAATCGTCATAAGATGCGGCACCACGAGATTGCTCTTTAGCGCGAAAACGCTTGCTGCGGTACTCACCCGATAACCAAGTATTAAGGAGCTCAGTTGCCTGCCAGTTAAGTCTGGCATTCAACATATGCTTGGGTGTATCGGTCAGTGGCTGACCTTGTTGTTGACCACTTTTTTGCTCGCTGTCGGTAAAGGTGTAGCTGGTCTTTAGATCCCAATCGTTAGCGATAGGGAACTTAGCCGCTAATTCAACGCCTTGAGTGGTGGCTTTATCTATGTTGATTTTTTGACCACAGGTTCCATCTCTGTTCCCCGAGCATAAGGGATTAGCTACGGAGTCGCCTTTGGAAATTTTATCTTCAAAGTCGTTATGGAACAGAGTTACGTTCGCAGTAAAGCCGGCTAAGTTATCATAATAGGCACCCACTTCTGTGCTGGTACTAGTTTCTGGCTTCAGATCCGGATTACCAATAGTGATAATAGTACCTTGACCGGTAATGCCATTAATGCCGTCGTGCAAATCATTTAAACTGGGTGTTTTGTAGCCTTGGCTAACACCGCCTTTTAAGGTCCAATTATTGGTGGCGTTCCATACTAAGTAAGCACGCGGACTGGTGTGACCACCAAAGGCTTCGTGGCGATCATAGCGAGCACCCAGTGTTAAAAATAAACTATCAGTTAATAGCCATTCATCTTCGGCGAATACCGCCCAGGTCTTTTGCTTAAACTTCTCACTGGCTAGCCCATCGGTCATTTCAGCGTCCCAATATTGGCCGCCTAATGTTGCGAAATGACTATCACCAAGTTCAGTAGAAAACTTGCTGTCGACTACCCAGTTAGTGGTTTCTAGTTCACGAGGCCCACCCACAATCATGTTTGGAAAACCAGGAAAAGCATCACCAATATTGTCACCAGGTATAGTCCGCCCTATGGTCTCTGTGGTGTTTTGCATAATACTTGATTCAAGCGTACCAATATTAAACTGACTCTTATGCCCGATGGCTATCTGTTCACGCTCAAAGCGTAACTCTTCAGCATACCCTTTTACCTTTCCATCAGACGTATTAAGTGACCCCAGTTGAGACTCATCGTTGTTATAACGCTGTCTGCTCACGTCACCATCAAGCCAAATATCATGATCTTCATTGGGCGTAAAAGTAATTCGCGCACCCACATTATAATTTTCACCTTCTACAGGACTTGGTCCACGCTTATCCACTTCAAGCACATCACCATTGTCGTCTTTGTAAACAAGATCTGAGGCATTACGATTAAAAATTTTGCCGCGCACCTGTAAGCCTAAGGTATCTTCAATGAGTGGCCCACTGGCATAAAGGCTGGTGGTATTACTGTTACCAAACTCGCTGTGCTCTTGTAACGTTGTCTCTAAAGTGAGCGAGCCACTCCATTCTTTTCCTACTTTGCGAGTGATAATATTAATGACCCCGCCCATGGCATCTGAACCATATAAAGTAGACATAGGGCCACGCACCACTTCGATACGCTCAATCGCTGATACGGGCGGCATAAAGCTGGTAGAAGTAGAGCCAAAACCGTTTGGTGTAACACTACCTGCGGTATTTTGACGACGACCGTCAATAAGAATTAAGGTGTAATCACTGGGCATACCACGCATGCTAATATTTAGGCCACCTGTTTTACCCACAGACCCGCCCACATCGACGCCTTCAACATCTTTTAGCACTTCTGCGATATTAGAGCTGCGCTTGCTTTCTAGCTCTTCACGCGTGACTACCGTAATACTTGCAGGGGCTTCTTTTACATCTTGTTCAAAGCCTGCGGCACTCACTACCACTGTATCAAATACTTGAGTTTCTGCTTGAGTGGGGGCCACCAGTGCAGCATTCAATAATATCGTAGATATTAAGCCTGCTAACTGTGTGGTCTGTGGTGTAGACATTAACTAGTTCCTTGTAAAAAATAAAAACAGCAACAAATCTAAAGGCGAGTCATTCTCATTTATTGTTTGTTTTAGATCAAGCTTAATTTTCACTTTTACAAAAAGTTCCACGGATTAAAAAATAAAAAACATATGTTTTGCTCTGCAAAACAGGCCGACTAAAGATGGCCTCTACTAAACACGAGATGGCAGAATGCGGGCAAAAAAAAGCCAGCCCTTTGGGGCTGGCTTGAGTGTTGATATCTGCCTTAAGCGAATTAGATCACTTGCTGAAAAATCACCGTATCGGCTTTTTCTACGTAGTTATCTAACTGATCAAAGTTTAAGTAACGATAAGTATCAGCGGCCGTAGCGTTTAACTGCTCGGCATACTCTAGGTACTCGGCGACTGTGGGCAACTTACCGTGAATGGCGGCAACGGCAGCCAGCTCGGCAGAAGCCAAGAACACATTGGCACCTTTACCTAAACGGTTCGGGAAGTTACGCGTTGAAGTCGACACCACAGTGCTGTTATCAGCAACGCGGGCTTGGTTACCCATGCACAATGAACAACCTGGAGTTTCAATACGCGCCCCTACACGGCCAAAGATACCGTAGTAACCTTCGTCGGTTAGTTGGTCTTTATCCATCTTAGTCGGTGGAGCCACCCATAGGCGAGTAGGCAACTGGCCGCTGTATTTATCCAGTAACTTACCTGCTGCGCGGAAGTGGCCAATATTGGTCATGCACGAACCAATAAATACCTCTTCAATCACTTCACCGGTCACGTCAGACAGCAAACGTGCATCATCAGGGTCGTTTGGTGCACACAGAATCGGCTCTTTGATTTCGCTCATGTCAATTTCTAACACGTGAGCGTATTCAGCATCGGCATCAGCTTCCATTAATTCTGGGTTAGCCAGCCACTCTTCCATGCCTTTAATACGACGCTCAATGGTACGACGGTCGCCATAGCCTTCACTGATCATCCACTTTAACATTACAATGTTAGAGCTTAAGTATTCAGCCACTGGCTCTTTATCTAGCTTAATGGTACAACCCGCAGCAGAGCGCTCGGCGGTCGCATCGGCTAGCTCAAAGGCTTGCTCTACTTTAAGCTGTGGTAACCCTTCAATTTCTACTACGCGGCCAGAAAACTCGTTGATTTTTCCGGCTTTAGCCACAGTTAACAGGCCATTTTGAATACCGTAATACGGAATCGCATGCACCAAGTCACGCAGCGTAATACCGGGTTGCATTTCGCCTTTAAAGCGCACCAATACCGACTCTGGCATATCTAACGGCATCACACCGGTGGCCGCAGCAAAAGCCACTAAGCCTGAGCCCGCAGGGAAAGAAATCCCCATTGGGAAACGGGTGTGCGAGTCACCACCGGTACCTACGGTATCAGGCAGTAACATGCGGTTTAACCAAGAGTGAATAACACCATCACCTGGGCGCAGTGAGACACCGCCACGGTTCATAATAAAATCGGGCAAGGTGTGATGGGTGTTCACATCAATCGGCTTAGGGTATGCCGAGGTATGACAAAACGACTGCATGGTTAAGTCGGCTGAGAAGCCCAAGCATGCTAAGTCTTTTAGCTCATCACGGGTCATGGGGCCTGTGGTGTCTTGAGAGCCGACCGTGGTCATTTTAGGCTCGCAATACTGGTTAGGGCGAACACCCTTAACGCCACATGCTTTACCAACCATCTTTTGGGCAAGGGTAAAGCCTTTGGTTGACTCAGCTACAGCAGCAGGACGTTTAAAGACATCTGATACATCTAAGCCCAGTGCTTCACGAGCTTTATCGGTTAAGCCACGGCCAATGATCAATGGAATACGGCCACCGGCACGTACTTCATCAAGTAACACATCGGTTTTTAGGCTAAAGGTGCTGAGTACTTCATCGCTGTTATGAACGCAAATTTTGCCTTCATAAGGATAAATGTCGATCACATCACCGGTATTGAGCTTATCTACGTCACACTCAATGGGCAGTGCACCGGCATCTTCCATGGTATTAAAGAAGATAGGAGCAATTTTGTTACCAATACAAATACCGCCACCGCGTTTGTTTGGTACAAACGGAATATCGTCGCCCATGTGCCATAGCACTGAGTTAGTAGCAGACTTACGGCTTGAGCCGGTGCCCACAACGTCACCCACATATACCAATGGGAAGTCTTGTTCTTTTAATGACTCTAGCTCTTTGATAGGACCAATCACACCATCTTCGTCGGGCACAATACCATCGCGAGAGTTTTTCAGCATAGCTAATGCATGCAGGGGAATATCGGGGCGTGACCAGGCATCTTGTGCCGGTGATAGGTCATCGGTGTTGGTTTCGCCTGATACTTTAAATACGCGCATGCTGATTTTTTCAGCCAGCTTATCGCGCTCTAAAAACCACTCGGCATTCGCCCAAGACTGTAATACTTGCTTAGCAAATTCATTACCGGCTTTGGCTTTTTCTTCTACGTCGTGAAAGGCGTCAAACATCAGCAGAGTGTGGCTTAATGCCTCAGTTGCAATAGGGGCTAATTCAGCAACTTCTAACAACTCAATAAGCGGCGCTATGTTGTAACCGCCCTGCATGGTGCCCAGTAACTCTGTTGCTTGTGCTGTAGATACCACAGGCGATGCTACTTCACCTTTAGCAACTGCGGCTAAAAAGCCAGCTTTTACATAAGCCGCTTCATCAACTCCCGGTGGGATGCGGGTTGATAACAATTCATAAAGGAAAGATTCTTCACCAGCGGGAGGGTTTTTCAGTAATTCAACTAATGCAACAACTTGCTCTGCGTTTAAAGGTTGTGGAACCACACCCTGAGCAGCACGTTCTTCGACGTGTTTACGATAAGCTTCAAGCACGACAGTATCCTTTTATTATCATTCGCCATCTTGGCGGAAATATTCTTGTTCGGGGCTGGCATTAAGGGCTTAAACCTTACTCCAAGCACCCTAGCGGATGTTAAGCTAGTATATAAGTTTTAACGCTCAATTAAAATCTAGCCCCTTCGGCCTTTGGTCTAATACGAGATTAAGTCGATGTATTTTAGTTCTATTTCTTACATTTATGTCGGGTAAATCACACAAACAAGCCATTAACATAACCATTTGACATCCTCCCCTCCCTAAAGGAAGGGGATTCCTACAGATAGACGGCGATGC
>NZ_JBQDEX010000140.1:0-5831 GCF_052084945.1 Oceanisphaera sp. | reverse complement strand
GTTCATCTAGGGTATAACCCACTGCTAATTTAGCGGCAATTTTTGCAATCGGAAAGCCAGTGGCTTTAGAAGCTAGCGCAGAAGAACGAGAAACCCGCGGGTTCATCTCAATGACGACCATACGGCCAGTATTAGGCTCAATGCCAAACTGCACGTTAGAGCCGCCAGTCTCTACACCAATTTCCCGTAAAATAGCTAACGAGGCATTACGCATAATTTGATATTCTTTATCCGTGAGCGTTTGTGCTGGTGCTACTGTAATAGAGTCGCCAGTGTGTACGCCCATGGCGTCAACGTTTTCAATCGTACAAACAATGATGCAGTTATCATTAGCATCACGCACCACTTCCATTTCGTACTCTTTCCAGCCAATTAAGGACTCATCTATCAATAGTTCCTTGGTTGGGGACAAGTCCAGTCCATTAGTACAAATTTGGACGAATTCATCTAGATTATAAGCAATCCCCCCACCGGTTCCCCCCATAGTAAACGAGGGCCGAATAATGCAAGGGAAGCCTACTTTAGCTTGTACCTGATGGGCTTCTTCTATGCTACGCGCAATACCGGCACGAGGGCACGCTAACCCAATGGATTTCATTGCCTGATCAAAACGGCTACGGTCTTCGGCCTTATCAATCGCATCGGCGGTGGCACCCAGCATTTCTACCGAAAACTCAGCTAACACACCGTGCTTTTCCAAGTCGAGAGCACAGTTAAGCGCCGTTTGCCCACCCATGGTAGGTAAAATGGCATCGGGGCGCTCTTTTTTAATGATCTCTCGCACCACTTCCCAGTGAATAGGCTCAATATAAGTGGCGTCGGCCATATCGGGATCTGTCATAATGGTGGCAGGGTTCGAGTTCACCAAAATGACTCTATACCCTTCTTCACCTAAGGCTTTACAGGCCTGCGCGCCTGAGTAGTCAAACTCACACGCCTGACCAATCACAATCGGGCCTGCGCCTAAAATCAATATGCTGTGTATGTCGGTACGTTTTGCCATGATGAGACAACTCCTTACGCGCTATGCTGTTTAATCAAATCGATAAAATGGTCGAATAAGCTTGCAGCCTCATTAGGCCCAGGGCTCGCTTCGGGGTGCCCCTGAAAACTAAACGCCGCTTTATCGGTAAGCGTAATACCTTGTAAGGTGCCATCAAACAGTGACCTGTGGGTGACCTTCACATTGGCAGGTAAGCTTGCTTCATCTACTGCAAAGCCATGATTTTGGCTGGTGATCATCACTAGATTGCGCGCGATATCTTTTACCGGATGATTAGCCCCGTGGTGACCAAACTTCATTTTCATAGTGCGAGCCCCACAGGCCAACGCCAACAGCTGGTGACCTAAGCAGATACCAAATATTGGGATCTGGGTATCTAACAGATTTTTAATCGCGCTAATAGCGTAATCACAAGGCTTAGGATCACCTGGCCCATTAGATAAGAAAATACCATCGGGCTTAAGCGCTAACACCTCAACCGCTGGGGTCTGTGCCGGAACCACAGTGACTCGACAACCGCGCTCAACGAGCATGCGCAAAATATTACGTTTAACGCCATAGTCGTAGGCCACAACGTGATAAGGCAGATCCGCCTCAGTAGACTCACTGTGACCTTTGCCTAAGATCCAGCATCCTTGTCGCCAAGAGTAAGTCGTATGAGTGGTCACTTCTTTTGCTAAATCCATGCCATTAAGGCCGGGAAAGCGATGAGCGGCAGCCAAGGCTTTGGCTTCGTCTAAATCAGCTCCGGCCATAATACAGCCGGCCTGAGCGCCCTTTTCTCGCAAAATACGTGTCAATTTTCGGGTATCAATATCAGCAATGCCAACAATACCTTGGGCTTTAAGATAATCGGACAAAGAGCCCTGATGACGAAAGTTTGAGGCAAGCAAGGGTAAGTCTCTAATAATCAAACCTTGAGCATGAATACGGTTTGATTCTTCATCTTCGTTATTGATACCGGTATTGCCGATATGGGGGTAAGTGAGGGTCACTATTTGATGAGAGTAAGACGGGTCGGTCAGTATTTCTTGGTACCCCGTCATTGAAGTATTAAATACGACTTCACCAACGGAGCACCCGTCAGCCCCGATAGCTGTACCATAAAAGACAGTCCCGTCTTCTAGTGCCAGCAATGCTGTATGCTTCACGACAACCTCCAAGTTAACTTATTGATAAATAATCAATTCACCTGGTTGTCACGAGAAAATTACCATAAAAGTATAGTCTTCTCGGCTTGTACTGGGCAAATTCTGCGCAGTTTATATATCCCTGACGACATCAACAATTTATTTTATAAAAAGTACGTCACTTAACATTAAAAATGCGTAATCCTCCACAAAACAGACAAAAAAACGGATAATGTTTAAATAAAAGTCTAATAAACAACTAAATCGATAAACATTGTACACATTAAAGTAAACAATTAAATATTGGGGATTGGGGATTAGGGGTTGGGGGTTGGGGGTTGGGATGAAAACGCCCAGCTTAAGATGAAACAATCTGCATCTTTAAGCTGGGCACTACATCATTTTAGATCTAATACATCTTGCATATCGAATAAGCCGGCATCTTTCTCGGCTACCCAAGCCGCCGCACGCACAGCACCATTGGCAAAGGTTAAGCGGTTAGACGCTTTATGGGTGATTTCCAGGCGCTCGCCAATATCTGCAAACATCGCCGTATGTTCACCCACAATATCTCCGGCGCGCACGGTTGCAAAACCAATGGTGTTAGGGTCACGCTCACCGGTAATGCCTTCACGGCCATATACGGCGCAGGTTTTTAGATCTCTGCCTAAGGTATCTGCAATCACTTCTCCCATGCTAAGTGCTGTGCCAGAGGGGGCATCCACTTTATAGCGGTGATGAGCTTCTAAAATTTCAATGTCTGTGTAGTCCCCCATCACCTTGGCGGCTTGCTCCAGTAGCTTGAACATCACATTAACCCCTACACTGTAGTTAGAGGCAATCACCATGGCGGTATCGGCAAGGGCGGCTTGAATTTGCGCTTTTTGTGCTTCATCAAAGCCCGTAGTACCTATCACCAGTCGCTTACTGTGCTGTTGTGCTAGGGCAATATTGGCTAAGGTAGCCTCGGGGCGAGTGAAGTCGATAATCACATCCACTTGCTCAATAACCGCGCTCAAGTCGTCGGTCACCCTCACTCCTAAATGTCCCACATTGGCCAACTCACCGGCATCAGCACCTAATACGCTAGAGCCTGCATGCTCAATGGCCGCTGTTAGCACCACCCCTTGGGTTTGAGTCACAGACTCCACTAATACTTTTCCCATACGTCCATTACAACCAGCTACGGCAATGCGAACCGGATTTGTCATGCTGTTTTCTTCCTTATTGATTAATGTGACCACCATAAAGAGACGGTGATAAGCGATAAACTGTGGGCTATCAGCTTTCTAAGACACTTCTTTGACAGCTTATGGCTCACAATTTATGGCGATATTGAACAATGTATGGCAGAAGTTTGCCAGATCAGGCGGGGTTTTAAAACGATATTTAGCAGCAAAAAAAACCGGCCTTAGCCGGTTTTTAGTTCATTATGCGATTTCTAACAGTTCAACTTCAAACACTAAGGTCGCACAAGGAGGAATAGCGCCTGCACCTTGTTCGCCATAGGCCAACTCGTATGGCACATACAGCTTCCATTTAGAGCCAACAGGCATCAATTGCAGAGCTTCAACCCAGCCTTTGATAACACCATTCACTGGGAATTGAGCTGGCTCGCCGCGCATAACTGAGCTGTCAAAAACAGAACCGTCAATAAAAGTACCGTGGTAATGTACACTCACAGTGTCAGTTTCTGCTGGAACAGCACCGTCACCTTTCACTAATACTTCGTACTGCAAACCCGATTCAGTTTGCTCCACTTCAGTGCGGGCACCGTTAGTACCTAAGAATTCAGCTTCTGCTTCTTTTGCTTTAGCAGACTGTGCTGCTTGCTGCTCTTGCATGCGCTGAGTAATCACCTGAAACGCGCTATTAATGTCTTCGCGAGACACAGCGAAATCAACGTCGGCAATGGCATCAGCCAAGCCTTGTTGCACTGCTGATACTTCTAAACCTTCAAAAGACTGCTGAGTCAATTGATCACCGATTTGACGACCAACACCGTAGCTGGCCTTTAGCTCTACTGTCTCATATGACGACATGACATTCCCTTTGGTTTGGGTAAAAGAAGTATGCTAACAAAATATCAGCGCCAGCTAAATGGTCAATCCGTGCACTTGGCCAATAATGCAGCACCCCGTACGCCGCCACTACCGCCAAAAGTGGGGGGAAGAATCAGCCCAGGAGTGACATTGCGCATAAGGTAGGCGGGAATACGCTCATTTAATGCTTGATATAACCAAGCTTCTTCACTTAAGCCCCCTCCCAGCACAACAACGTCGGGGTCGAGCTGTGTCATCAACGAACCTAAGCCCGCAGCCAAAATATCACAATATAATGATACCGCCGCACTCGCACACGGTTCGCCCTGCTGCCATGCGCTAATAATGGCAGGCCCAGAGTGGGCAAGAGGAGGCACAGAGGCATTAAGGCGGGCTTGTAACACATGCTGATATAACCGAACTAACCCGGTACCAGAAGCGTAGGTTTCTAGGCAACCCTGTAAGCCACAACCACACTTTAGCAATGGCAACTCTGGGTTACGCAACAATAGACAGGCATTAATAGCACCATGCCCAAACTCGCCACAACCTCCTCGGTAACTATTAACTAATTGCCCCTGATGTATTAACGCACCACCAATACCAGTACCTAATGTCAGCGCCAGTGCTAGCTCTCGCCCAGCAGCTGCCCCCCCATGGTACTCCGACAATAAAAAACAGTTGGCATCATTATCTGCTTTAACCCGTCGACTTAAACGTTGCTGTAAATCATGTTGTATATCTTGCTTATGAAGCACCGCAATATTAGGAGCCAGCAGCCGACCCTGCTTGTCTTTTATACCAGGAAAACCAATGCCCACTTTGCCTTGCGTTTGCCAGCGTGCATCAGCTTGCATCACCCACTCGGTGAGTAACGAAAGAAAAGCGGCATACGCTATCTTGGGGGTGGGCTGTACAAAACGCTCTTGCTCTTCGCCTTGGCCATCAAATATTGCAAAGGCAACTTTCGTCCCTCCAATATCAATACCGTAATACATGCAGCTGTTCCTTGCGTAAAATTCTAGCGTTGATTTTAGCCGAGAGTGGGTGTAGAAAAGAAGAGAAACGAGCACCTAGGTATCTGCAAATACCGTAAAAGCAAAGAGAAGTAAGCCCAGCCATAATACGCGCTCTTTATCGATTTTGCGCAATAAGCGGGTACTTCTCTCACTCTCTTTTATCAAGGTATAGCACAAAGTTACTGGCTTTCTTGAGGCGCTACTTGGCCGACACTATCTATGGTTTTATCGGTTAATAACCATAACGTATACTGATGCAACTCAGGGTGCTGAGCGAGCGCCACTAAAAAAGCACCTCCAACTTCCCGATAACCTAACTCATAATTTTTTAATGTCGTGGGCGGCACTTGAAGTAACTCGGCAAATTTAGGTCGACTAAGCCCCATTACTTCTCGAATTTTTCGGATTTTTTTACCGACTAAGCTGGTATTTGGGTTCATATTGTTCACTCCTACCGACGTCTTTTAATAAAATACTCCGTCCTTGGCTACTCTAAGCTTAACACTACAATGATAGACTCGTTATGCTCTGGTCTTATTTTAACCAAAAAAAACTAACAAAGTTCCTGCTAATACTTATAAAACACTGAGGGATCCCCACATAATTAAACCGTCGCATCGCCATTTCGCCTGATTTT
>NZ_JBQDEX010000139.1:0-5958 GCF_052084945.1 Oceanisphaera sp. | reverse complement strand
CTCAAATACTGCTAATGGTAAGGGCTCCCCTACTAATAGTTGGGTGTTTGGCTCTTACCCTATAAAGTCTTTTTCAGATCTTATCTCTATTGTTCCGTGTTCTTCCGTGGGTTCCGTGGCGAAAAATTTTGATCAGTTAGTTTTACAGATTGATAGATAAAAAAAGCACCACATTCTTAATGGAATGCGGTGCTTACTGTTCTGCTAATTGCTCAAGGTTAGGCTTGTGCTAGCGACTCTGGTAAGTGTTCACGAATGGTGGCTAGCATAGACTTGAGAACCTTAGGGTTGGCACAGACTAAGTTACCGCTGCGCTCAAAGTGATGGCCACCCACAAAATCTGTGACAATAGCGCCGGCTTCACGGGCAATTAAACTGCCAGCAGCAAAATCCCATGGCTTAAGGCCTAACTCCCAGTAACCATCGACACGACCAGCGGCCACATAAGCAAGGTCTAAGCTTGCTGCACCGGCACGGCGAATATCGGCACATTGAATAAACATATCTTTAAACATGCCTAAGTAAGCGTCGGCGTGGTGTTTTTGCTTAAACGGAAAGCCTGTGGCCAGTACGGTACTCGTTAAGTCTTTGGCTTTACCAGTACGAATACGATAGCCGTTTAACTGGGCACCGGCACCACGGCTGGCACTGAATAGCTCATCGCGAATGGGATCATAAATAACAGCTTGTTCAGTGCGGCCTTTCACTTTTAGTGCAATAGACACGGCAAAGTGAGGAATACCATTAACAAAGTTAGTGGTACCATCAAGGGCGTCAACAACCCACTGATAATCGGGGTTGCTGCCGGTGAGTTCACCACACTCTTCACCAATAATGGTGTGCTCCGGATAAGACTTACGAATGGTATTAACAATAGCGTTTTCCGCGTCAAGATCGACATTGGTAACAAAATCGTTCAGACCTTTTTGGCGCGTTTCTGTGTTATCAGGATTGGCAAAACCTTTGGCGATAACGTGACCCGCGTTACGCGCAGCGCGTACCGCAATATTCAGCATCGGATGCATATGAGTGAACCCACTTGATGTTAAAGAACGAAATTTGAGCGACGTATTATACCTGTGGTGAGATTTCAGGCAAGAGATAAATACCCCCAGCGGACAGCCGTAATCTTTCAGCGCTTAGGTGAAAGTAAAGTAAGTCTAAAACCTAGTGAGGGAAAAGCGTAAAGAATGGGGGGTAAAATCACAGTGTGCATGTAATACCAGGCCGAGCACTCAGCACTGTATTCTACGGTGCTTGATGATGCAGTATTACAAATTTATCCCATAACTGCTCTTGGCTTTCAGTGTTAGCAGGGTCAACAATAATACAGTCGATAGGGCAGACACTAATACAGGTGGGCTTGTCATAATGGCCCACACACTCAGTGCATAAATCAGTTTCTATTTCATAAATCTCTAGGCCGTAGCTAATGGCACCATTAGGGCACTCAGGCTCGCACATATCACAATTAATACAGCTGTTTTCAATTAGTAACGCCATTTCAATAACTTAGCCTCTTTTATCTTTTAATTCAATGCTTTACAGTTTCACGATATACCGCACTATTGCGCACTGTATGTATATATATACAGCATCAAAAGCGATGATAAACTCTCACCAGTAACACAAAACAGTAACACATGATTTTTTTACTCTTAAAAATATGCCATGTGTGAGCTTTGTTATCCAGCAAAGATGGCTAGCCCAGTGGCGTGTCGTGGGAGCAGACTCTATTGTCTTGAGTATCCAGCGGTAAAATAGATTACATTTTTATTTAGATTGGTATCACACTTGAGTGGTGGGGCAGGGTACTGGCATACGCTAAACCCCAGTGCCAAAACCACCAGCCAACTGGCGTTTCAGTTAGTGAAGTCATTGGCACCAGAGATGCAACGGGATTGATTGAAGGAATTAGAAGGGGCGCGATAAGCGCCTTTTTTATACTTGTTTATTATTTTGTGTGTGCTGGTGTGTGTATTTGCTTTTGTGTGTATTAGTGTGTATATTGGTATCACTTGATTAGGAGGTTAGATGACATCAGGTGACCTGATCAAGGAATTGAAGTCCGCAGGCTGCGAGTTGGAACGACAAGGTAAGGGGAGCCACCAGATTTGGTACTCACCGATTACGGGCAAAAAGTTTGTCGTCCCTCATCCTAAAAAGTCGCTACCTGTTGGAACTCTCAAGTCCATTAAGAAAGCGGCGGGGATTTAATCCCCCCGCTCCTCTGACATAGATAAATTTAGCGGAGGTGCTTATGTTATTTTCAGTCGGTGTTGAATATCCATCACATGATGGGGAGGCGTTCGGCCTAGTGGTGCCTGCGCTATGCAATGATGATTTTGCTTGCTTTAGTGCTGCCGACAGCGAAGCACAAGTAAAAGTGATGGCCACTGAGGCGATTGCCATGGTAGTAGAAGAAATGGTGAGTAATGGCGTCAGCGGCGATAGTATTAAAGACTTAGGCCCACGTTATTACCGGCAGTTAGCAGACTATGAGCATTGCGATGGTTGGTTGTTGTTAGATGTGGATTTAACCGAGTTTATGGGTAAACCGAAGCGGATTAATGTCAGTTTGCCCGATGGGCTTATTCAGTTAATTGACTCTCGTGTTAAAGCATCACAAGGCCAATATAAAGATCGTAGCCACTTTCTGGCTATTGCCAGTCGTCACGAACTTGAAGAATGTGGCATGTAAATTAAGAGGGCGCATCAAGTGCCCTTTTATATCTTCATCAGGCCAGTGTTTTGTGTTGCAACCATTACTCACATCATAAGTTATAGCTACTTTGCAGAGGTACAATCCGCCACACATTTTTTATCCGCTTGATTTTAAAGAATTTATTCTTATCGCTCGCACATGTCGCAATTAATACAGCTGTTTTCAATTAGTAGTGCCATGGCTTACTTCCTTATCTTTACTGATTATTGTTGTAGTGGGGGCAATGAGGCGGCGAATTATACCATCTATTCATAGCAAGCTCAGCCTTACTCATGATGCCAAACGGCTCTTCTGTAGCTTTGCATTATGTTAAACCCTTGCGGTTAGTGTGGGAATGAAAGGCGTTTTTTGGAATTGTTAGCCCTAACCTGTTTATAAAGCAGAGTAAATGATTAATTTGTTCTTATACTTTTATTTGTTGTATCTAGCTGAAATATTTAGTATTTTGTAAATTGTTTGTGTAATTTAACGTGATTTTTACAGATTAAGCAGCGGCTTAGCGCAATTCACTTTTGCCTCTAGCTCCCATCAAGGGGTAAACTAGGCGACTAACGATTAGAATTAGTGATCGGTCTTAAACATAACTACTGACAACTAGAATAGAAGAAGAAATACATATGACGGAACGTACTCACCTCGGCACATTACAAGTCGCTACCGTTCTTCATGATCTGGTAGTAAACGAAATTATCCCCGGCACTGGCGTTGAGCCAGCGGCATTTTGGTCTGGCATGGAACAAATCGTTAATGATTTGGCTCCTAAAAACCGCGCCTTACTGGAAAAACGGGAACAACTGCAGCACCAAATTGACGAGTGGCACCAGACTCACGCCGGTCAAACCTTTGACGCAGCAGCTTATAAGCAGTTTCTTACTGACATCGGCTATTTATTGCCAACAGTAGAAGACTTCTCAATAACCACCACTAATGTTGATGCAGAGTTGGCAACCCTTGCAGGCTCGCAGTTAGTGGTACCGGTTAACAACGCACGTTATGCACTTAATGCCGCGAATGCGCGTTGGGGCAGTTTATATGATGCACTTTATGGCAGCGATGTTATTTCAGACGCTGACGGTGCAGAAAAAACCAAAGCGTTTAACCCGGTACGTGCAGCTAAAGTTGTTGCATGGGGTCGTGACTTGCTAGAGCAGGCGGCACCGCTGGCTAATGGCCAGCACCAAGATGCCACCGCTTATAAAGTGGTTGATGGTCAATTACAAGTAACGCTAGAAAATGGCGAAGCAACGACACTGACCGAACCTAGCAAATTTGTAGGTTATAAGGGTGAAGCTGCTGATCCTTCTGCGGTATTATTGTGTAATAACGGCAGTCATATTGAGCTGCAGTTTGACCGCAATAACCAAGTAGGTGCCAGTGATAAAGCCGGCATTAAAGACCTAGTATTAGAATCAGCATTATCTACTATTATGGACTGCGAAGACTCTATTGCCGCAGTTGATGCAGAAGATAAAGCCGCTGTTTACCGCAACTGGCTGGGCCTAATGAAAGGCACCCTGACTGAAAAAATTCAGAAAGGCGACAAAGAAATTATTCGTAGCCTAAACCCTGATCGTGAATACCTAAACCCGAACGGTAAAGAGTTTAGCCTGCACGGTCGTAGCCTGTTGTTTGTGCGCAACGTGGGTCATTTGATGACTAACGAAGCGGTATTAGACAAAGACGGCAACGAAATACCAGAAGGTATTCTTGATGCGCTAGTGACTAGCTTAATCTCTATTCACGACCTAAAAGGTAACGGTAAGTTTAAAAACTCTCGCACCGGCAGTGCTTATATTGTTAAGCCAAAAATGCACGGTCCAGAAGAAGTGGCATTTGCTTGCGAGTTATTTGAGCGTACCGAGCAAGTATTGGGCTTGGCTAAAAATACCCTTAAAGTGGGTATTATGGACGAAGAGCGCCGTACCAGTGCTAACCTAAAAGCCTGCATCTATGAAGCGCGTGAGCGTACTGTGTTTATTAACACAGGTTTCTTAGACCGCACCGGTGATGAAATTCACACCAGTATGGAAGCCGGCCCTGTAGTACGTAAAGGCGACATGAAGCAGCAAGAGTGGATTGGCGCTTACGAAAATAACAACGTCGATGTGGGCTTAGCAGCGGGTCTGCAAGGTAAAGCGCAAATTGGTAAAGGCATGTGGGCAATTCCAGATAACATGTCTGATATGCTTGAAACCAAAATTGCACACCCATTAGCCGGTGCTAACACCGCTTGGGTACCTTCTCCTACCGCTGCTACCTTGCACGCTACGCATTATCATCAAGTTAATGTAAAAGCGCGCCAAGATGAGCTCAAGTCTCGTGAAGCGGCTAGCCTAAATGCGCTATTAACCATTCCTTTGCTAACAGAAGAAGCAAAAAATGCGTTAACAGCTGAAGAAATTAAAAATGAGCTAGATAACAACGCTCAAGGCATTTTAGGTTATGTTGTTCGCTGGATTGACCAAGGTGTAGGTTGCTCTAAAGTGCCAGACATTAATGATGTTGGCCTAATGGAAGACCGTGCAACCTTGCGTATTTCTGCACAGCATATTGCTAACTGGATGCGCCACGGTATTTTGAACGAAGAGCAAGTGATGGAATCAATGAAGCGCATGGCCGCTATTGTTGATGGCCAAAACGCCGCGGATCCTTTGTACACCAATATGGCACCTAACTTTGATGGCATTGCCTTTAAAGCGGCTTGTGACTTGGTGTTTGAAGGTACTACGCAGCCTAGTGGTTACACAGAACCCTTGTTACATGCTTATCGCCGTAAGCTAAAAGCACAAGCTTAATTCTTATCATCTGAATTAATCGCTTGCACAGTAAAAGTCCTCGGCTAGTCCGAGGACTTTTTTTTGTCTTCATGTTAATCAATACCGATACCTCAACCTAAAGATTAAAAATGTGCTCGCCACTAAAGCACGAAAGCCTACGGTTGAGCCTAGGCTCAATGTATTAGATCGTTTTATACCAATCGTACAAAATAAGTAGTCAGTTTGTATTAAGTAAAAAACTAAGGACTCTTTTTGCCACGGAAGACACGGAAAAAGGCAAGAGCGAAAAGTGACAACGACTCAAATACTGCTAATGGTAAGGGCTCCCCTACTAATAGCTGGGTGTTTGGCTCTTACCCTATAAAGTCTTTTTCAGATCTTATCTCTATTGTTCCGTGTTCTTCCGTGGGTTCCGTGGCGAAAAATTTTGATCAGTTAGTTTTACAGATTGGTATT
>NZ_JBQDEX010000138.1:0-5965 GCF_052084945.1 Oceanisphaera sp. | reverse complement strand
AAAAAGCCCCGTGCAATACATTGCACGGGGCTTTTTGCTAGTAGTGAGTGCTGGAGGGGTTAGTCCAGCTGACTGCGTAGCCAATCTAATACTTCACCGTAGTGGGCGGGTAATAGCGACTGTAGACTATCCAGAGCCAGCTTAGTCTGTGCGTGAGTGTCTAGACTAAAGTTAATGTGCCCCACTTTTCGACCAGGGCGTACGTCTTTACCATACCAATACAGCTCAGCACCGGGCACGGCTAACCAAGCATCTTGGCGCTCGGTTCCTACTAAATTCACCATCACACTGGTGTTTTTTACCGTCGGTTGCACTAATGGCAGTTTAGCCACGGCACGTAAATGGGCTTCAAATTGGCTGATATTAGCGCCAGCTTGCGTCCAGTGACCACTATTATGCACCCTTGGCGCCAGCTCATTAACCAGTAACTCATCACCCACGCGAAAGCACTCCATGGCCATCACGCCCACATAATCGAGGTGGTTCATTAACTTAGCCAGCATTTTTTCGGCTTTTTCTTGTAAGTGAGCTAAACGCGTCAAAGGCGCGACTGAGCCCAGTAAAATGCCATTAACATGCAGATTTAGCGTTAACGGATAAAAGAAGCACTGGCCGTCGGCACTGCGTACGCCCACCACAGACATTTCTTCATCAAAGTCGATGGCTTGCTCAGCAATAGCTTCTTCATGCCACCCCTCAGGAATGGCATCTAAGCCCGGCTCACGCAACCAATGTTGGCCGCGACCATCATAACCACCGGTGCGTCGCTTTAATAATACTCGCTCACCAAGCTTGTGATGCAAACTGCTGGCATCAGTGTTAGTGCGCACTAACTGCCAGGGTGAGGTGGCAAGTCCGAGCTCATCAATTAAGGATTTTTGGGTGAAGCGATCTGCTAATATAGGAAAAGTTTGCAAGTTAACAAAGGCGGGGTGGCTTGCTAACTGTAGAGTGGCTGCGGTTTCAGGCCACTGCTCTCGCTCTGCGGTAACTTGCTCGTGAGCTTGCAGCGGAAACGTTTCTTCAGACTCAATATCGACCGCTTGTACGTCTAAGTTTAATGGCATACCGGCATGCTTGAGCATTTGCCCTAGTTGGCCTGCGCCTAATACCCAAATACGACTCATGCCTGCTCCCTTGGATCTGGATGGGCTAATACCGCCTCGGTTTGTTGTTGGCGAAAGGCCTCTAAACGCTCGGCTAAGGCGCTGTCATTATTGGCTAATATTTGGCAGGCTAATAAACCGGCATTAAAAGCCCCCGCCTCACCAATGGCCAAGGTACCCACTGCCACCCCTTTGGGCATTTGTGCAATAGACAACAAGCTATCCATGCCATTTAATGCACGACTTTGTACTGGAACACCCAGCACGGGCAACCGAGTTTTAGACGCCACCATACCCGGCAAGTGGGCTGCACCACCGGCACCAGCAATAATCACTTCAAACCCGCGCGCTGCCGCCTCACTACTAAACGACATTAAACGGTCTGGCGTGCGGTGCGCCGACACCACTTCTATCTCGTAAGCCACTTGCAGTGTGTCCATAATTTCGGCGGCACCCTGCATGGTGGGCCAATCACTTTTTGAGCCCATGATGACGGCAACTTTTGCTTGCATGATTACTCCTGTTAAGCAAGATTAATGGCGCATAATCCTGCAATAAGCACAGATTAAACGCCCAGCATGATGGTGGATCTGGGAGGAGCGCGAATTATAACGAAATGGGGGTTTGTCGGCTAGTCACCTAAG
Source organism: Oceanisphaera sp. (assembly GCF_052084945.1). NCBI lineage: Bacteria > Pseudomonadati > Pseudomonadota > Gammaproteobacteria > Aeromonadales > Aeromonadaceae > Oceanisphaera > Oceanisphaera sp. The sequence continues at coordinate 4,215 of NZ_JBQDEX010000138.1, read as the reverse complement.
CAACAAACCGTCTAATATAAAGTCAGGAAAAAGGCAAGCCTAGACAGAACCCTAAGGTAAGGTTAGAGTAATAGCCGTTTGCAATATTATCTGTATGTTTCACAGGAGGTGTTACACCCATGATTGGTGCAATTGAAACTCTACCTTAGCTTAATTCACGACTGTCAGTGTCGCTGACTACACATCACTCGGCTATCGCCAACGTCTCTAGTTACTATTGTTATAGGTTAGACGCTCGTCATTACTTGTAACAGAAGTTGTATTAACGCCTGGTTGCGTCCGTTGTCGCAAGCCAAGTTACTTATTGACGCCCTTCAGTAGTTAAGGCTGCTGTTGCTGTGCGTTTGTCTCATCATTTGCTTAAGTTATTAACTTAAGCACGTCATGGAGGTTTCCTTGGAACTCTATCAATTCTCTATTACCACCGTATTGCTGCTGCTGGCAGCATTTTATGGCGGTACCTACTTCTTAACTACCTTTATCAAAAAAGATCAAGAAGATACCGACGCTTTTATGGTCTCTAACCAGCGCATTGGCTTTGGTATGGGCGCGGCCAGTATGACGGCCACTTGGATTTGGGCAGCTTCATTTTATGCCGCTGCCACCTCGGGATATACCTATGGTGTTTCAGGGCCGCTACATTATGGTTTGTGGGGTGCCTTGATGATCTTATTTATCTACCCCTTTGGCCGCCGCTTTCGGTCATTAGCACCTAAAGCGCATACTTTAGGGGAGCTAATCCATGCTCGCCATGGCTCATCAAGTCAGTTAATTTTAGCCTTCTCAAACCTATTAGGCAGTATTATCAGCTTAATGGTGAACTTTACCGCAGCCGGCGCATTGGTCGCGGTACTGTCGCCCCTATCTTTTCAAGCCGGTATTATTATTGCTGGTGTAGGGGTACTGAGCTACACATTGTGGTCAGGCTTTAGGGCCTCGGTGTTTACCGACTTTGCTCAGCTAGTGGCGCTAATGGCCATTGCTATTGTGATTATTCCTGCGGTGCTGTTCTCTATGGGCGGACCTAGCGTGATGTTAGAAGGCTTTAATAACATGAGCGCCGAACAAGTTGACTTGTTCTCAATGGATGCCATTTTAAAACAAGGGGCGCCGTTTTTTATTGCGGTATTAGCCTACGCCATTGGTAACCAAACTATTTCTCAGCGTTTGTTTGCGGTCAATGAAAAGCACATTAAATCGACGTTTTTAACTGCAACCTTAGGGTATGGCGCCATTGTCATTGGCCTAGGCATGATTGGTCTTATGGCTTTAACCTTAGGGGTAGAACCGCTTAATGGGGAAGTCAATAACCTGATCCCTCAAATGGTCTCTACTTATCTCTCACCTGTCTTTATCGGCCTTTTCTTTATTCTGGTGATTGGCTCTTTATCTTCCACTGCCGACTCTGATCTATCTGCCTTGTCTGCCATTGTGATGGCTGATGTATACGGAAAAAACTTAGCCCGCGGTAAAATCGACCCCAAACGTATGCTGTTTATTGGTCGTATGACCATGGTAGCTGCTACATTAATTGGCGTAATCTTGGCCAGTTATTCGTTTGATATTTTGGTAATGCTGGTATTTGTTGGCGCACTTTGGGGCGCGATTGTATTCCCCGTGATTGCAAGCTGCTACTGGGATCGTATTACTAATGTCGCCTTTACCAGCGCAGTACTTGCCGGTTTAGCGCTATTTTGTGTGGCCCGCTTTGAGCTGCTGCCCATGTCAGGCGCCACTGGGCTTACCTTTGAACTGATGGCTTTTGTGGGTGCCGGTGTGGTCATTGGCTTAATGGCCTTTGGTTTCTTTGGTAAGTGGGTTGGTATTATTGCCGGTGTTATTGCCGCCTTAGCCATGACCTATTATGCCACTGGTTTCTTGCGTGAATACACAGTGCTGTTATCGTCACTGGTCGCTTATGGCGCCAGCACCTTGGTATGTGTAGTAATAAGCTTGTTGAGTAATGAGCGCTTTGACTTTGACTTGATCAATCAGCGTGTAGGTCATTATGACGATAGATACGATCTCAATACCGAGACCGTGAACACCCGCCACCAGTTAGCTAAGGAGCAATAATGAGCGAGTTTATATTAGGTTCTTATATTCTAGTCTGGCCTGCCCTTACTTTAATTATATTGTGGGTTATTTGTCATGCCGTATGGAAAGACATTCAAACGGCAAAAAAAGAAAAGCGCGGACTGGTATAAGTCTCTACCCATAATACACTGTTAATAAAAAGGCGAGCGCTAAGGCTCGCCTTTTTTATCGCTACAGAGGACCAACTTATGCCGAATCAAGAATAATACGGGTGCGGTTTGTCGCGACCACCTCGGTGTTCGCCCCTCGGCTTTGCTCTAAGATTACCAGCTCATCTTGATTACCCTGATGAGACCTAATACTCAACAGGGTTTGAGCACGAGTGCCGTAGTGTAAATCGGCACTATGAATAAAAGGAGCCGACAACAGTCGCTCTAGTTCGGGCGTCACCCCAGTATTAGGCAGCTGATCAGCCGCTGCAGTCTGAGTATCACTCAATAATTGCCACGCGTTTTTTTCAATGCCCGTTAAAGTACTGTCTTTGGGGATCTGAGCTAGGCCTTGCTTTAGGCGGTTAACTTTAGGCCAAGGGGTGTCAAGTAGCGCATTAGATAACCCATACTCTCCCCCAGGCAATAACCGCGCTTCACCACCCAAACGGTTAGCACCATACCAGATAGCCTGCTGGCGACTATCACCCACCAATAAATTAAATCCAGCATACTCATCACCGCGAGCCAGTACCTGCTCTAAATAATGAGCACCGCTCACCTTGCTGGTTAAAAAGTCCTTTACCAGCTCACCTCGGCTACGCTTGCCTACCTGCATATCGCCTTCGCGAATATTGGTCAATGCTGCAAAGCGCCCCGCTCGATTTACGCCTAACCAAGTACCACCAGCTTGTAAATCTCGCCCCGCCCAAATATCAGGATAGCCTGTCCACCATGCTGCTTCAGCTGTAGGTCTTGCATAGAACTCATCACGGTTGGCCAGTAACAGTAAGCGGCTATGCTCTGGCTGCCAAGAAAACGCAATTAAGCACAAAAATAATACCCTGCCTTATTAAGTTAAATTATCGCCCCCTTAGCCTAACGCATTACTCCCTCTCAGCCCAAGACGATAGTAACTGCAAAGACTAACAGTCAATTAAGGTACATTTCTCACCCGCATAAAGCTGGCAAAGCGGGGCAATTGTTGGCCAGTTTCACCCTGATAACGATAGGTGACGGTAGCGCCAATGGCGGGCGGCTGTTGGCGCTGCTGATCACTAAAACCGGTACCCAGCTTAAATCGCCGACCATCGGGCGTCTCCACCAATAAGGCCCCCAGCATGCCTTGGTATTTTCCAAGCCCAGGTAAATGCGCCACTACCTTGGCCTCAGCATCTTGAAATCGCTTTAATTTAAGTAAATCTTGGTGGCGCCCTGCTTGATATACACTTTGTCGATGGCGCAACATCAACCCCTCTCCGCCAGCTGCATCAATTTGATTAAGTAACGCAGCCAGCTCAGCGTTATCGGTCACTAACCGCTGCTCAACTAACTGTAAATAAGCGGAGTCGGCGTCAGTAATAAGTGGCTTTAACTCTCTTAAACGCGCTTCAAATGGTTCTCTGCTGGCTGGCAAATCAAATACCATAAACCGGATCTTGCGCCATTCACTGTCAATGGCCTGATAACGGCGCACCGCCGCCGATACGGCTTCAAACTGACCGCGCCCCATCCATAACTCACCGTCTAGGGGCATATTCGGAAAGTCATGAGTAAACCAGTCAGGTGCAGAAAAATGATGGCCACTGCGCGATACCAGCTGCTGCCCATCCCAATAAGCGCGCACCCCATCGAGCTTTTCACTCACTCGATATAGGCTGGCATCTTGGTGTTGATACTCAGCCGCTAACTGTAACGGCGGCTGAGCAATACCTTGGGTATATCCGACATTAGGCAACAATATAAACGGCACAGCTAATGGCAACCACAACGGATACTGGTACATAGCTTCCCCTCCTTGGTTGGTAGTCATGGTTATTGGTTCGAAAAACAACCATTAATAACTCAGCATAGGAGAAAATACAGCTTTAAGCTGGAAAGCTGGAAGTGTCTTTCTTCCAACTCTCAGCTTAAAGTCTGTCACTTCATCACATCTTTTTGTTGATGTTTGAGTAGAAGTCAGGCAGAG
>NZ_JBQDEX010000137.1:0-5994 GCF_052084945.1 Oceanisphaera sp. | reverse complement strand
GTGTTCTTCCGTGGATTCCGTGGCGAAAAATTTTGATCAGTTAGTTTTACAGATTAGTATTAGTTAGGTTGGTATTAGGTTGGTTATCTTGTTGTGGCTTACTTAATGATTGCCTACCGTTTTAGGAGCTTGGTCTTCATCAAACTCGGGTAAAGGTTTGTGATTTGATGCCAAGAAGGTATAAATCACTGGCAGTACAAACAAGGTAAATAGCGTACCAATACTTAAGCCCGATACGATTACAATCCCCATCCCAAAGCGTGAAATAGCACCGGCACCCACTGCAAACAGTAGTGGGACTAAGCCGGCGACCATAGCCGCTGTGGTCATTAAGATGGCGCGCAAACGAATGCGTGCTGCAATACGAATCGATTCGTGACGACTGGCGCCGGCTAATTGCTCTTCTTTGGCCACCTCACACATTAAGATACCGTGCTTAGTGATCACCCCCACCAGCGTAATCAGCCCCACTTGAGTATAAATATTCATAGTGGCTAGCCCCCACGCCAAGGCGATTAACGCCCCAGAAATCGCGAGCGGTACCGACACCATAATAACTAAGGGGTCACGGATACTTTCAAACTGCGATGCCAACACTAAGAAGATGATAAACAGTGCCAGCAAGAAGGTCATATACAAGGCATTACCTTCACTAACAAACTGACGGGCACCACCTAAGTAGTCATGGCTGTAACCCTTAGGCAAATTGGCCGACACATCTTGCTCTAAGAAGTTAATGGCATCCCCCATAGATACCCCCGGCGTCAATACCCCACCAATGGTGGCTGAATTTAGCTGGTTGTAGTGAGGCAATGCACGTGGCTGAGCTTCCATGGTAATAGAAACCAGGTTAGACAGCGGCACCATATCGCCATTGGCTGCGCGCACATAGTAGTCTTTGATAGAGTCGGGGTTGAGACGATCTTTACGATACACCTGTGGGATCACCTCGTAACTACGACCATCTAAGTCAACACGGTTCACGTAGCCATCACTCATCATGGTCGACAAGGTAATGGCGATGTCTTGCATGGTCACACCATAAGCACCGGCTTTATCTCGATTTACCTCAATTTTCATGGTGCCTGAGTCAAAGGCCAAGTCCAGCTCGCTATAAACAAACAAAGGGCTGTTACTGATTTTTGTGAGTGCATCAGCAGCCACTTCATAGAGGCTTTCAAAGGAGTTAGGTGTGGTGAGTACATATTGCACAGGTAAACCACTTGAGGCACCGGGTAGCTCAGGAAACTCAAAGGCACTGATGGCAACCGCCGGAATGGATTGCAAGCCTGGAGTGACCCTGTCTATCACCGCTTTTTGGCCGTCACGTTGGCTCCAAGGCTTAAGTACCGCGACTGCCAAGCCTTGGTTGGGGTTAGGCACACCAGCTATGGTGAGTGAAGTGGCTAGACCATCTTCTTTATCTAATACCTCAACCGCCTTACGCATGTTGTTTTCGATATAATCGAGGTTGGCAGAGTTGGGAGCTTTGGCCATCATTAAGAAGGCGCCTTTATCTTCACTGGGTGCTAATTCGCTAGGAATAAAGTTAAATAGCACCGGCATAGAAGCAAACACCAAGACGGCAAAGGCAATGACCACAGCACGCTTCGCTAATACCGCATCTAACATGCTTGAATAGCGACGAGTCAGCTTATCTAAGGTATTTTCTACGCCACGTTCAAAGCGGTTAGGATTGCTGTGCGGTTTAAGTAGCTTAGAGCACATCATGGGTGACAAGGTTAATGCCACTATGCCCGAAATAAATACCGCCCCGGCAAGCGTTAGCGCAAACTCTTTAAACAGTGAACCAGTAATGCCATCCATTAAAGCAATAGGCGCATAGACTGCCGCCAAGGTGATGGTCATGGTGATTACCGGAACCGCTATCTCGCGGGTACCAATAATGGCCGCTCGGTAGGGTTCTTCACCAGCTTTTATATGCCGGTCGACGTTTTCTACCACCACTATGGCGTCATCCACCACTAGCCCAATGGCCAGTACCATAGCCAATAGTGTCATTAGGTTAATACTAAACCCAAAGGCACTCATCAAAATTGCAACGCCAATCAGCGATAGCGGAATTGTGATAATAGGGATTAATACCGCACGAAATGAGCCCAAGAACAGCGTGATCACGATAACAACGATTAATGACGCTTCAAGTATAGTTTTAACAACCTCACTAATAGACTCATTAATGGCATCGGTTGCATCATAAAGCAGCTGCATTTTAATGGTATCGGGCATATTGCTTTCAAGTTCAGGCAACATACCACGCACGTTTTCTGCTACATCTAGCGGGTTAGCCGATGGAGTCGGGTCCACACCAATTACGACCGCAGGTTGCCCATCTGCTAATGCGCGTACTACGTCATGACTTTTTTCGAGTGACACTTGGGCAATATCGCGCAAGCGCACCACAGCGTCATCGTGGGTGGCAACCACCAAAGATTCTAACTGTTCTGGGTTTTCTATTTGGGTGTTGATATCACTGTTATAAACCATGTAGTAACCGGTAGATTGACCGGCTGCTGCTTGGTAGTTATTAGCTTGTAATACCGACAATACTTCAGGTGCGGTCAGCTTATGTGCTGCCATACGCAGTGGGTCTAACCAAATGCGCAGCGCAAACTTAGCGCCACCAAACAGGTTGATCTTGGCAACCCCATCTACCGAGTAAAACTGCGGTCGTATAACGCGTTCTAAGTAGTCATTGATCTGAGATGCACTCAGCTCATCACTACTAAAAGCGATATACATAATGGAGGTCGAGGCCCCAGTGGTCATCTCTAAGCTGGGATCTTCAGCTTCTCGGGGGAGCTGAGAGCGCACCGAGTTTACCCGTGCCAAAATATCCGAAAGGGCAGCATTAGAGTCGGTGTTTAACTTCATTTGCACCGTAATGCTTGAGCTACCGTTACTACTGTTTGAGCTCATAAAGTCGATATTATCGGCCTGTGCTATGGCTTGTTCTAGGGGTTGGGTAATAAAGCCCTGAATTAAGTCGGCACTGGCACCATAATAGCCGGTACTTACGGTGATCACCGTATTGGTCATTTCAGGGTATTCGCGCACTTGCATTTTTTGCAGTGCTTGCAACCCCAATAGCACGATCAGCAAGCTGATCGAAATGGCCAATACTGGCCGTTTGATAAAAATATCAGTAAAACGCATCTGATTCTCCGCTTACAGCTGGGGTGCTGACTCTGGGGTGTCTAGCGCATCGCTTTCTACCAGCTTCACATGACTGCCGTTAGATAAGCGCACCTGGCCCGAGGTGACTATGGTCTCACCTGCTTTTAGACCTTTTACCACTCGCGCATAATCGTCTTCGCGCTCAGCCACTTCAATCACTCTTTGTTCGGCAATAAATAGGGTCTCTTCACCTTCTTTACTACTTTCTTCAGGCTCTTGCTCTGTAACTACATACACAGTTTGGCCATACAGAGTGAAGTTGATTGCCTGTTGGGGAACCAAAATTTGCTCAGTTTTCATTGGCAGTTTCACGTCTAATTTAGCAAACATACCAGAACGTAACTTACCTTCTTTATTGGGAATGCTCGCTTGTACTTGCACCACACCAGAACCTGGGTTTATTTGTGGTTCAATTGCCGTGATTTCGCCTTCAAAAGGAGTATCAGAGTAAGCATCCACAAAAATATTTAATGACTGACCCACAGCAATATCGGCAATACGTGTTTGTGCAATAGTAAAGCGGATGCGGAACTGACTAATATCTTCTAGGCGGGCAATGTCGCTACCTGAGTTCAAGTACTGACCCAAAAAGGCATTACGAATACCCATAACACCATCAAAGGGGGCACGAATGGTACGGCGTGCAATGGTGGCCTTAAATGAGTCAACCTGACCTAGCAGCTCTTGCTGGTTTGCCAGTGCTTCATCCAGTTGACCTTTAGATACCGAGCCTCTAGCGTATAACTGACGCATGCGCTTTAAGTTAGCTTGTACCGAAGGTAAACGGCCTTGAGCACTGCGCAAGTTGGCTTTTTCTACATCAGCATCAAGTTCTAACAGAGTGTCACCGGCTTTAACCGATTGACCAGACTCAAAGTGAATGGCACGCACTATACCTGCCGACTCATTACTGATATCGATACCTTGAATGGGCTCAATAAAGCCGATAGCTGCAATACGCGGAGTCCAATTTTCTGGTGTTATCTCTGCCGTGGTCACCGGGAAGCTAGGTATGGGTTGATTGGCAAAATATTCGCCCATCATCTTTTGTTTAAACAAGTTAAAGCCGATGACGCTGCCGAAGATGACGATTACCAGCAACAACATGGACAGTGTCCATTTTTTCATTAGTTTACTCCCGCAACTTATTAATAATTAACGTTTAAGAATGGCGTTCCAGCTGGCATCAAGCAATTGTTGATACAATGCATCATCAAGCTCAATACACCCTTTAGTGCACTTCTGTGTTAGCAGCATTAAATTTTCTAGGGCTAAAAAGCCCAATAACTCGGCCGGCATATCGCGAAATAAGCCGCTGACCCGACCCGACTCAAAAAACTCATGTACTGGTTTAAAGTAGCGCTCATCCATTTGCTGTTCTTCTTCTCGATTAAACAAAGGAGAGGCTTCATACTGCATTCGATAGCAAAGGCTATCGGGGCTTGCTTGCAAGTAGCGCATAGTGTTAAACCAAAGCGTACAAAATTGCTTGTGACTTGGTTGTTTAGCATCTACGCCTTGCAAAATAGCCGCTGATGCACCGCGTAGCCGTTCTTCATGCAGGCAACGCAATAGCATTTCTTTGTCGGAAAAATAGCGATAGATAGTGCCAGTGGCGACATTAGCTTGCGTGGCGATTTTTTGCATTGAGATGCCATGAAAACCTAGACGGGCAATCAGCGCTTCAGCCGAGCTTAAAATACGTTCACGTTTATCAGGCATACATTACCGTTATAAGTATAAAAGATTTATGAATGAACGTTCATTCATTTTTAGGATTTTAGGTCTTTTCATCTATAAGTCAATTGCATCACTAGCGTGAGGGCCTATCTCTAAGTAAAAAAGCAACAGTTTGTTGATAAAGTAACCATGTAGGCATTTATTAATAAATAGTGCTGGACAATAATCTGGCTTAGCCTTAGTATTCGCAGCGTCCAAATGCGAGCGCCCGTAGCTCAGCTGGATAGAGCGCTGCCCTCCGGAGGCAGAGGTCACAGGTTCAAATCCTGTCGGGCGCGCCATCTAGTATGCGGACAAGCTTAGTATGCTAAGCAATATAAAGTAGTAATGGTGACTGTAGCTCAGTTGGTAGAGTCCCGGATTGTGATTCCGGTTGTCGCGGGTTCGAGCCCCGTCAGTCACCCCAATTTCAGGTTACGGCCTGGGAGCAGTATAAAATGTGCGAGGGTGGCGGAATTGGTAGACGCGCTAGCTTCAGGTGTTAGTGCCTTCGGGTGTGGGGGTTCAAGTCCCCCCCTTCGCACCACTGCTTCAATAAACTTGTGATTGCACTCTAACGGAGTACAATACAAAAAGTTAAAGAACAAATTTAAAGATAATATTTCGGCGTTTAGCGCAGCTTGGTAGCGCATCTGGTTTGGGACCAGAGGGTCGCAGGTTCGAATCCTGCAACGCCGACCAATTAAAAAACCAGCTCTAGCAGCTGGTTTTTTTACGTCCAAAATCCAGTTAGCACAAACTCTTTAGCGCAGCTTGGTAGCGCATCTCATCACTTAGGAATAAGCGGGGCCAGAGAGGGTGTGTTCGCAGGTTCGAATCCTGCAACGCCGACCAATTAAAAAACCAGCTCCAGCAGCTGGTTTTTTTACGTCTGCAGTTTAATTATGCTGAGTTTTAGATATTTAGTTTTTAATACCAATCTGTAAAACTAACTGATCAAAATTTTTCGCCACGGAACCCACGGAACAATAGAGATAAGATCTGAAAAAGACTTTATAGGGTAAGAGCCAAACACCCAACTATTAGTAGGGGAGCCCTTACCATTACAGTATTTGA
>NZ_JBQDEX010000136.1:0-6055 GCF_052084945.1 Oceanisphaera sp. | reverse complement strand
GGATGGGTTTACGGCGAGTCGAGCGGAGTAGCGCGCTCTGCCTGATTTCTACTCACACATCAACAAAAAGATGTGATGAAGTTACAGGCCTCCAACTTCTAGTCGCTTTTAGCCTTGGGCTTCTTGCTTAACCAGCTCAACTAAGGCGCCATACCCTGACTGTGGCATCACATTCAGCGGAATGAACTGTAATGCCCCGCCATTAATGCAATAACGTAGTCCGCCTCTGTCTTTCGGGCCATCATTAAAAACGTGCCCTAAGTGAGAGTCGGCAACGCGTGAGCGAATTTCAATGCGCAGCATATTAAAGGCACGATCTTCATGTTCGGTGACCACTTGGCTGGCAATGGGTTGCGTAAAGCTTGGCCAGCCACACTGTGAGTCGTATTTATCCGCAGATGAAAATAACGGCTCACCGCTTACCACATCCACATAAATCCCCGGAGCGTATAAGTTGTCATATTCGTGACTGTAAGCGCGTTCAGTACCAGACTGCTGAGTAATATAACGTTGATCTTTAGTTAAGTCGCTTTTATCAAAGTTTGCATAGCGTTTAGGGTTGAACGCTTGCGTTATAGTAGTGGCAGCTGTAAATTTAGTGGTATTAGATTGGGCTGGCACGGCGGCTTGTTCAAGTGGGTCGTCCGCTAAGCTTAAATCGACATGACAGTAGCCATTTGGATTTTTGGCTAGGTAATCTTGGTGGTACATTTCTGCTAAGTAGAAGTGATCTAATGGCTCTTGCTCAACCACAATTGGCTCTGGATACTTAGCCTGTTGCTCATTTGCTACTTGAGCGATGACGGCTTTATCAGCTGAGTCTGTATAGTAGATGCCGGTACGATACTGAATGCCGCGATCATTGCCCTGTCTATTAAGGCTGGTGGGGTCAATAATGCGAAAGTAATGTGCTAATACCGTGTTTAGTTGTATTTTATCTGGATCATAGGTCACTTTAACGGTTTCGGTATGGCCTGAACCACGAATAACTTGTTCGTAGCTTGGGTTAGGTAAGTCTTTATCGCCATTAGCGTAACCCGACACTACATCCACCACACCATTAATACGCTCCATATACGCTTCTACTCCCCAAAAACAACCGCCGGCGAGGTAAATAGCGCGCGTATCAATAGGGTTACCTTGTTCATTATAGTAGATATCTTTATCCACTGGGCTATTTGTAGCCGTTTGGGGTTCAGTGGACGGAGTATTCTGTGGGCTAAAATCGGTACTTTGCTCAGAGGCTTGCTGAGCAAATGCATAAGCTTGTTGCTGCGTCATTGTGCCTTTAATGAGTTGCACCAAATTGCCATTATTATCCAGTACCGCCCAGCTGGGATAAACCTGCACTCCCAATTTTTTAATGAGCTCGCCAGACGTGTCTGTTAACACCGGCAGTTGTGGATAGTCTTTTTCAAGCACGCTATACCAAGCATTGAACTTATTTGTCGCTTTTTCACCTAAATGACCGGGGCTAGTAAGTGTAACGAGGTTAAGATCGCTAAATGCAGGATCATTGGCCCAAGTTTGAGTTTCTTCTAACGTGGCTAAACACAACGGGCACCAGCTAGCCCAAAACTTAACTAAGGTGGGCTTGGTAGGATCAATGATAGCTGCCCCTGTGTCACCTAGCCCTTGAGTGAGTTGTGGCAGGGTTTGCAGTTGCTTGAGCATATCAGAGGGCAGCATATCTCTAGAGCGGGTGATCCCTTGGTTAGAAGTGGTAGCTGATTGCGCTGTATTTTGGCTGCTTTGCGCATTGCTTTCTTTGTTGCAGCCAAACAAGAGAGTAGCGCTAATAAAGCCGATAAAGCAGGCTTTACTCAGTGTTTGAAGCCAAGTTAATGCGTTGTTTGTCTGTAACATAACGTGTCCTTTATTCTGATTAATGAATAAACTTATACAGATTTTTATTGGTTGTATAATATTATATTAATCTCTTTTATGCTGAAAATGCTATAAAAATATTTATCGAGGCCATACTGGTCACCATCAAGCAGGGCTACTATTCCTCACTGATAGCAAGTTAAGGTACACTAGTAAGGTCTTTATTTAGGAAGCCTCATCATGCAATTTACCTCGGCATCCCTTGCCCCCTATAACACCTTTGGCTTAACGCAAACCGCAGAGCAACTGGTGGTGCTTAATGAGCGTGAGCAACTTTCCCCAATATGGGAAGCTGCTCAAAATAAGCCGTTACTGGTGGTAGGAGAGGGCTCTAACATAGTGTTTACTCAGCCACTTTCTGGCTTAGTGCTGGTTAATCGTTTGCAGGGTATTCACGTAGCAGAAACTGATGAAGCTTGGTTGTTAACGGTGGCTGGTGGTGAGAATTGGCACCAGCTTGTCTGTTGGACGCTGGAGCAGGGCATGCCGGGACTAGAAAACCTCGCCTTAATTCCCGGTACTGTAGGGGCTTCACCTATTCAAAATATTGGGGCTTATGGTGTTGAGCTGGCGCAGTTTTGTCATCAAGTTGAAAGTATCGACTGGCAAACTGGGCAAACGCGACTTTGGTCAACCGCTGAGTGCGAATTTGGTTATCGCGATAGCGTATTTAAACAGGGCGCCCGAGAGCATATTATTTTAAATGTGACGCTGCGCTTACCCAAGGCGTGGCAGCCGGTGTTGGGTTACGGTCCTTTGGCGGAGCTGGGCGAGCAGGCCACGGCGAGGCAAGTGTTTGATCGGGTATGCGCCACTCGACAGGCCAAGTTACCTAACCCAGACGTGTTGGGTAATGCCGGGAGTTTCTTTAAAAATCCGACCGTGGTCACATCGCAAGCTGAAGCATTAAAGCTTGCTTGGCCAAACTTGCCGGTATTTGCCACTCAACCTGGCTGGAGTAAGTTAGCCGCAGGTTGGTTAATTGATAAAGCTGGCTTAAAAGGCACGCGTGTGGGAGGGGCCGGAGTACACACTGAGCAAGCCTTGGTATTGGTTAACCATGGTGGCGCGACTAGCGAAGATGTGTTGCGCTTAGCGGCTTTAGTTCGCGAGCGGGTTGAGCAGTTATTTGGGGTACGATTAGAGCCTGAAGTTCGCATGATGGCTGCTCAGGGGGAAACCTATTTGGATGAGGCGCTGGCATGTCTGAATATGAACTAAGTCCGGTGCGTACATCGCTACTTACCTTATTAGCAGACGGGCAGTTTCATTCAGGTGAGCAACTTGGTGAACAGTTATCCATGAGCCGTGCAGCCATTAGCAAACATATTCAAATGCTAAAAACATGGGGGCTAGATGTTTTTAGCGTCAGTGGCAAAGGCTATAAATTGGCAGTGCCGTTACAGCTGTTAGATCACGCTCGATTAGGCAGAGAATTAGCTGAGAACCGAGTGGATTTAGTCCCAGTGATAGGCTCCACCAATGCACATTGGATGAGCTTACTGGATGAGCTAAAAAACGGTGATATTTGTGTCGCCGAATGTCAAACCGAGGGACGAGGGCGGCGTGGTAGGCCGTGGATCTCTCCCTTTGGTGGCCAACTGATCATGAGTATGTATTGGCAATTAGAGCAGGGTATGTCGGCGGCCATGGGCTTGAGCTTAGTGGTGGGCATTGCTGTGGTTGAGACGCTTGAAGCTCAAGGCTTTGCTGGCGTAGCGCTAAAATGGCCTAATGATGTTTATTTGCATGGCCGTAAGCTGGCGGGCATTTTAGTGGAATTATCTGGCACTGCGGGTGGGCCTTGCCAGCTGGTGATTGGCATAGGGTTAAATTTAGTGCTACCCGATAATGAGCAAGCGCGTATCGACCAGCCGTGGGCTGAGCTAAACGAGCTTGGGCCCGTTAACGATCGCAATGGCTTAGTAGTGGCACTCAGCCGCCACTTGCAGCGCAGTTTAGCGGTGTTTGAACAAGAGGGCATTGCGGCTTTTAGTGCACAGTGGAACCGACTGGATTATTTTAATGGTAAGCCGGTGCGTATGTTAATGGGGGATCAAGTAGTACTGGGTATAGCTCGTGGTATTGACTCTCAAGGCGCGCTATTGCTTGAGCTTGAAAATGGTAAAATTAAGCGCTTTTTAGGCGGAGAAGTCTCATTACGCGCAGATTAATTAGCGCCCAGCACCAAGCGCCCAGCTCCAAGCGCCCAGCTCAGGATAAAGTCTAAACCGAGATCCTGACCTTCGTCAGGAAGACGGCTTAAGGGCAGCACCCAGCGCCCGGCGCCTAGCTAAAGAAGAACAAAACTACCCTCTGCTCTGCCGTCATACCGGACTTGCTCCGGTATCTTTCTCTGTTGGGTTGGTTTTACTCGGCGCTTGGTGCTTGGCGCTGTATTTATTTTTTAAGCCAGACCTGTTCTATACCGTGGGCCTTGCCTTTGGTTAATACTAACTCGGCGCGGTCTTTGGTGGGTAAAATATTTTGTTTTAGGTTTTTGTAGTTAATTTCTTGCCAAATACGACTAGCGGTGGCCACTGCTTCTTCTTCCGACAGTGGCGCGTAGTTGTGAAAGTACGAGTCGGGATCGCGAAAGGCCCCAGAGCGAAATTTAAGAAATCGCTCTACATACCAAGTTTTTAGCAAACGCTCGTCAGCATCGACAAAAATAGAAAAATCCACAAAGTCCGAGACGAAGACTCTATGGGGATCGTGGGGATAGTCCATGCCGCTTTGTAGTACATTTAAGCCTTCAATAATAAGAATATCGGGCTGCTCCACCACGTTTTCTTCATCTGGCACCACATCATAGGTGAGGTGTGAATACACGGGCGCTGTTACACGTGGTTTGCCCGACTTAATATCGGAGACAAACTGCACTAAACGACGAATATCATAAGACTGAGGAAACCCCTTACGACGCATTAAACCGCGCTCTTCTAGTACCGCATTAGGATATAAGAAGCCGTCTGTGGTCACTAATGACACCTTAGGATGTTGCGGCCAGCGGGCTAATAGGGCTTCTAGAATACGCGCTGTGGTACTTTTACCGACCGCGACTGAGCCGGCAATGCTAATAATGTAGGGCACATGACGGGCTTCTTTACGCAAAAATTGATCCAAGACTTTGCTGCGCCGCTGCTTGGCTTTAATGTAAAGATTCAGCAGACGAGAGAGTGGCAAATAGATATCTCTGACTTCAGCTAATGATACTTTATCGTTTATACCGCGCAGCCGAGTCAGTTCATCCTCGCTGAGGGGTTGATGTACGGTATCGCGTAGTTCTGACCAAGCTTCGCGCGAAAAGGCCAGATAAGGTGAGTCGTTATCTATCGTCATGCATCGTGGTCGTATATCAGTGAATCGCCTGGCGACAATACACCAAGGGTTAAAAATGAACAAGACGACCTTAAACGGCAATATTCTAGAATATGATCTAAATTCAATCTGCTTACTTGGCTATTTTGTTATCAGTTGATGGTATTAAAAGGTAGTTTTGGCGGTTTATTGCGCACTTGAAGGTGAATATGCAAAAAAACAGGGTAAAGGTATTGCATCCGTAGGGTGCATTGGCCTAGAATTCGTCTCGTTCAAACGCCGGCATAGCTCAGTTGGTAGAGCAACTGACTTGTAATCAGTAGGTCCCGAGTTCGACTCTTGGTGCCGGCACCAGAACAAATACAATGTGGAGGAGTTCCCGAGTGGCTAAAGGGATCAGACTGTAAATCTGACGGCTCCGCCTTCACTGGTTCGAATCCAGTCTCCTCCACCATTATTTTAAAGTGTTGTTCTAGTAACAGCGCTTAAGTTTGATAATTTAATGCGTTAAAATATTAAACACTGCCTCTGCGGGCATCGTATAATGGCTATTACCTCAGCCTTCCAAGCTGATGATGCGGGTTCGATTCCCGCTGCCCGCTCCAATTTAAGTTCTCCTCTAAATATCTAATGCGTTGCTGATATAGCTCAGTTGGTAGAGCGCACCCTTGGTAAGGGTGAGGTCCCCAGTTCAAATCCGGGTATCAGCACCACTCAGTGTCAGCATCCCCTGTTAAGTTAAATTATAATCGCATATCAATAATTGCGATGCGATTGTTTGATCTTAACATTGCCTTACGCCTTACGCCTTACGCCTTACAGTTTCAGGGGCGCGAGAGCCTGATAG
>NZ_JBQDEX010000135.1:0-6168 GCF_052084945.1 Oceanisphaera sp. | reverse complement strand
CGGGAGCAATCACCAGCACACCGAGAGCGGTGATCATTAATCCTTTTTGATGGGGAGTCATGGCGATTCACATAATGAAAACACCTGAGTATGCTAGCACATTAATAACAGAGTAAGGCTGTTGCGGCACAATGGCCGCTTGCCTTGCGGTATTATATGCGTTGGCTACTGTGTCGGATCACCAGTTCTGGCTTAAGAGTAAGCACACGTCTAGGACAGTTTGGTTGTTGAATGCGTGCCAGTAGCGTATCGACCGCCAAGGCGCCCATCACGGCTTTGGGCTGCTCTACGCTGGTAAGAGCCGGCACCAAATAATGTGCCAGTTCAATATTATCGTACCCAACAATCGACATCTGCTCGGGCACGGCCACCTTGGCGTCTGCCAGTGCGCGTAAAGCACCTGCGGCCATCATATCGTTGGCAATAAACACGGCCGTGGGGCGCTTGGGCAAAGTGAGTAACTGACTCATGGCAATATTGCCTCCTGCCAGCTCAAAGTCCCCCTCACACACCCACTCATCATGTACGGTTAAGTGAGCATTCGCCATCGCGGTTTTAAAGCCCGCTAAGCGTTCATCGGCTGCTCGTCGACCTAAGGGGCCGGTAATACAGCCAATATGGCGATGCCCTAAGGCAATTAAATGCTCGGTAGCTAACTGCCCACCCAGCTGCCCACCGTCTTGAATAATATCGGCTGCTATATCTTGCGGGCCCCAGTCGGCGAGCACCAGTGGCACATCAGGATAACGCTCAAAAATCTGTGCCCCCAGTTCAAGCTGGGTGCACATTAAAATAATGCCGTCTACCCGCTTTTGCAGCAGCATTTCTATATTGCTGTTTAAGCGTTTTTTATCCCCTTGGGTATTGCACAGGGCTAAGCTGTAGCCCAACTCAAAACAGCGTTGCTCAACCCCTTGTACTACTTCGGCAAAAAAGGGGTTGGCACTGCTAGTAACAAGCATGCCTAATGTTCGCGTCTCTTTCACTTTTAAGCTGCGCGCAAGTGCTGAAGGAGCATAGCGCAGCTCTTTTACTGCCTGCTCGACGCGTAATGTCACCTCTGGGCTGACAAAGCGTGTTTTATTTAACACATGACTCACCGTAGAGGTGGATACTTTTGCGTGTTGGGCAACATCTTTAATGGTGGCCATTAACAGGGCTCCGACCTAAATGAGCATCTAAAAACGCCTGAATGTCCGCCCGATACGGAATGGATGTTTGCGCGCCATGACGCGTCACCGACAAAGCTGCCCCAGCTTGGGCAAAGGCGATGGCGTTTAGCAAGGGCTGTTGATGCTCTAAGGCGGCTAATAAGGCGCCGTTAAAAGTGTCACCTGCGGCTGTGGTATCAAGGGCATTCACTTTAAAACCGGGTATTAGCTGCCCCGTTTGCCCTTGCTCACTTAACCACACGCCTCTGGCACCTAAGGTAATGATCACAGTGGCAATGCCTTTGTTATGTAAGGCCGCCGCAGCCTGCGCCGCACCTTTATTATCGCTCACTACTATACCGGTGAGCTGCTCGGCTTCCGTTTCATTAGGGGTGATCACATCCACCAAACAGAGTAATTCCTCAGGCAGCGCTTGTGCAGGGGCTGGATTAAGTATCACAGTCGCCCCCTGAGCTTTAGCCTGAGTGGCGGCAGCAATGTTGGTGGCCAAGGGAATTTCAAGCTGTAATAACAGTTGCTGGCACGCTAAGCCCGCCGTGTTATGTTGGAGTTGTTCTGGGGTTAGGTGCGCATTGGCCCCGGCCGCTAACGCAATGGTATTTTCCCCTTCGCGATTGACCTGAATAAGCGCCACTCCCGTGTTCACCTCGCGAATAGAGGCAATCGCTTGAGTATTAATGCCATCTTTGGCAAAGCCTGCTACCAAACTATGAGCCAAAGCGTCATCTCCCACACAAGCAATTAACCGGGTACTGGCCCCCGCGCGCGCCGCCGCTACCGCCTGATTAGCTCCTTTACCGCCAGCAATAATCTGATAATCATCACCGGTGAGGGTTTCGCCAGGGCGCGGAAACTGCGCTAAGCGAATCACATGATCAATATTAATGCTGCCTA
The DNA here is from genome assembly GCF_052084945.1 of Oceanisphaera sp. NCBI lineage: Bacteria > Pseudomonadati > Pseudomonadota > Gammaproteobacteria > Aeromonadales > Aeromonadaceae > Oceanisphaera > Oceanisphaera sp. The sequence goes on along the minus strand of NZ_JBQDEX010000135.1, from coordinate 4,102 downwards.
CTACAGTTACTGTCATGATATTGACCTTATTCGCTGATCACTTGTAATGGCACCGGAATATACTTTTCTATTGTTTTTCCGGTTAAAATTTGGTCGGCGGTGGTGACGGCAATCGCACCAATAGCATCGGGCTGTTGCGCAATAGTGGCAGACAAGCGTCCCCCTTGTACTGCTTTTATGCCATCTTCAGTGCCGTCAAACCCCACAATTAGCACGTCTTTTTTATTGGCGGCTTGTAGGGCTCGTAAGGCTCCCAGTGCCATTTCGTCATTTTGGGCAAACACGGCTTGCACCTCTGGGTTAGCGGCTAGCAGGTTTTCCATCACGTTTAACCCTTTAGTGCGATCAAAGTCGGCGGGTTGGCTGGCCAGCAGTTCAAAGTTGTGTTTAGCAATGGCTTGTTTAAAGCCTTCGCCTCGCTCGCGAGCGGCACTGGTGCCGGCAATGCCTTCTAATTGGATCACCTTGGCACTTTTACCTACCTGTTCGGCAATAAAGTCGCCAGCCATCAAACCACCGGCTACGTTATCAGAGGCGATGTGTGACATCACATCGCCACGGCTCGCCGCGCGATCTAGGGTTAATACCGGTAATTTGACTCGGTTTGCTAAGCGAATGGCATTGGTCACAGCGTCGGAGTCAGTGGGATTGATAAGTAGCACTTTCGCACCGCGCACGTTTAAGTCTTCTACGTTAGAAAGCTCTTTTGCGGGATCATTTTGTGAATCCAGCACAATCAGCCGATAGCCTAACTCGTCTGCTTTTTGCTCAGCCCCTTCCTTCATGGTGACAAAAAACGGATTATTAAGCGTAGAAATAACCAGTGCCAAGGTTTCTTTGGCATAGGCGCCGCTACTTAGGGTGGCACTTAACAGTGCAACAGACAGTACAGTCGTTAGTTTTTTCATAATAGCTATCCTTAATAACACTCATTAATAAAGGGGGTTGTTATTTGTGTTTATTGTCGACCAAAACCGCCAGCAAAATAACACTCGCCTTAGCGATCATCTGATAGTAAGAAGAAACATCCAGTAGGTTTAGGGCATTGTTTAAAAAGCCAATAATGAGGGCGCCAATTAAGGTGCCCATAATGGCGCCTTTACCACCGGCTAGGCTAGTACCGCCTAACACCACAGCCGCAATGGCATCCAGCTCGTAAGTGGTACCTGCCGTCGGTTGGGCTGATGATAAACGGCTGGTAACAATAATGGCGGCTAATGCCGATAACATGCCACAAATGGCATAGACGCCAATTTTTACCCGCGCCACATTAATGCCCGATAAGCGAGCCGCCGCTTCGTTGCCGCCCACGGCATAAATATAGCGGCCAAAGCGGGTATGGTTTAACAGATACCAGGCACCTAAAAAGGTGATGGCCATTAACCATACTGGCACCGGTATGCCAAATACATAGCCGGTGCCAAACCATGCAAATATATCTCCCGCATCCGTAAAGCCGGTAGAAATAGGGCGCCCTTGGGTATAAACCATGGTCACACCGCGCAGTAGTGTCATGGTGACCAAGGTGGCAATAAAGACTTGTACGCGGCCTTTTGCCACAATTAAGCCACTTAAACTGCCCAAGGCAAAGCCGGCTAATAACACGGCGGGCAAGGTGATAAAAATAGACAGCTCCATCGACACCATGCTGGCAGCAAAGGCGCCACATAACGCCAGCACCGAGCCCACACTTAAGTCTATGCCTGCTGTTAATATTACCAAGGTCATGCCCACGGCAATAATGGCGTTAACCGAGGTTTGACGTAAAATATTGAGTAAGTTATCGACAGTAAAAAAGTAGGGGTTTAATGCCGACACCACGGCAATCAACACAATCAGCGCAATGAGTGACTTTTGGGCAATAAGCCACTCTTTACTAAACCAGCGGCGGTGATTAGCGGTTGTCATTATGAATCTTCCTTTTGATGGGGCTTACCGACAGCGGCGGCCAGTAGTTGTTCTTGAGTGGCTGTGGTGGCGCTAAACTCACCGTTAAGGCGGCCTTGGTGCATCACCATAATACGATCACTGATGCCCAATACCTCTGGCATATCAGACGACACCAAAATAATGGCCATGCCTTCTTGTTTAAAATGATTAATTAGCTGATAGATTTCTTTTTTAGCGCCCACATCCACGCCACGAGTGGGCTCGTCCAAAATCAGCACGTTAGGGCGTGTCATTAAGCCTTTGGCAATGGCGACTTTTTGCTGGTTACCTCCCGATAAATTGCCGATCAGCTGGTCACGAGAGGGGGTTCTAATATTGAATAGGCGAATAAATTCATCTACCGCACAGCACTCGGCACTGTGATCAAGCTGCCACCCTCGGCTTAATTCACGCAGGGCTGACAGGCTCATATTATTTTTAACGGATAAACCCAATATAAGGCCGTCGCCTTTACGATCTTCTGAAATATAGGCAATGCCTGCGGCTAACCCCTGTTGTGGCTGGGTTGCCGCATAAGGTTTACCCGACAACCACACTTTACCTTTAGTGCGAGGTTCGGCGCCGTATAAGGCTTTTACCAGCTCAGTGCGCCCAGCCCCCATTAGGCCAGAAAAGCCCAATATTTCACCTTGATGCAAGCTAAAACTAATATCCTCAATGCCAGGAGCACTGAGGCGTTCCACTTTAAGCACTTCTTGGCCCTGAGGAACGGATATTCTCGGGTATTGTTCGTCGAGTTTACGGCCCACCATAAGTTCAATGAGCTGATCTTCATCTATGTCATTCACCGATGCTTCGGCAATCCATTGCCCATCACGTAGCACAGTCACGCGATCGCAAATTTCAAAAATTTCTTTTAATCGATGTGAAATATAGACAATAGCGCAGCCGTCAGCCCGTAACTCGTTAATGACTTTAAATAAGGCGCGAGTTTCAGTATCTGTTAGGGCATCTGTGGGCTCATCCATAATGATCACCTCGGCACTAAAGGATAAGGCCTTGGCAATTTCCACCATTTGCTGAGCCCCTATGCTCAAGTTACCTAAGCGGGTTTGAGGAGACTGGCGAATTTGTAATCGATCAAGCAATACCTGTGCATCAGCATATAACTGAGTCCAGTTAATTTTGCCAAATTTATTCACCGGCTCTCGGCCCAAATAAATATTCTCGGCAATAGTGAGCTCACTCAATAGATTAAGCTCTTGATGGATAATGCCGATACCTGCCTGTTGCGACTCACGAGGGCCTTTAAAGTGACAGGGCTGACCGCGATAACTAATATGGCCGGCATCGGCTTGATAAATACCGGTTAACACCTTCATTAAGGTCGACTTACCCGCGCCATTTTCCCCCATCAGCGCCATCACTTGCCCGGGGTATACGTTAAGGCCTGCTTGTGCTAGCGCCTTTACCCCAGGAAACGCCTTATCTATGGCTGTCAAAGACAGTATTGCTTGCATATTCACCTCAAAAAGGCACGCCGCAGTGCAAGATCACATTAGCGTAAGGCGTGTATTCGCCAGTGCGGATCACCGCCTTGGCCTGAGTGGTGTGTTGTTTGAGCTGCTCATGACTAATATAGCTAACTGTGATGGCTTTGCCCTGCGTGACGCTCGCTTGTTCAAGGTGCGCTAATAATTGCTGATGCCACTCTGGGCTGACCGTTATCACTTCTTTGGCTAAAGTAACGGTTTCTAGTTGCAGCTCAGTTAATAGCGGACCCAACACAGATAATAAGTCAGGTACGCCTGGGCTCACGGCTAAGTCGATACGTTGTGGGCCATTAGGAATAGGCAGGCCTGCATCGGCTAATACCAGGGTATCGGTATGGCCAAGGCTTGCGACCTGTGCCGATACATGGCTATTTAATAAGGTGGTTTTTTTCACACTATTGGCCTTTTGTGGATCAGATTAAGCCCAAGCAATGTAATTCTGGGTAACCTGCCCAATAAGATTGACGTGCTAGACTGTAATCGAAACGGTTACGCAATCGATTCGATGGGTAATTGTAGACAAGAAAGAGCATAGTGGGGTGCATGTAATGATAAAAATGGGATCCAGATCAACAAAGCGTTTAGCAAGAGCAGCTTGAGTTAGTTATACCAATCTAAGTAAGTATATGGTCAGTTTGTATTAAGTAAAAAAACTAAGG
>NZ_JBQDEX010000134.1:0-6286 GCF_052084945.1 Oceanisphaera sp. | reverse complement strand
GTACCGCTCCCCGCAGGGGTCCCTTATGCAAAGTGTGCTCGGGTGCGGTTGGCAAACCACACCAGCGATAACATAACGGGCACTTCCACTAACACTCCCACCACGGTTGCTAAGGCGGCGCCGGAATGCAGGCCAAACACGCCAATGGCGACGGCTACCGCTAGCTCAAAAAAGTTAGAGGTGCCAATCATACAAGCAGGAGCCGCAATGGCGTGGGTCAGCTTTAATCGATACGCCAGCCAATACGCTAACGCAAAAATACCGTAAGTTTGTATCAATAACGGAATGGCAATCAGCCCTATGACCAATGGCTCGGCCATAATCACCGGTGCTTGTAAACCAAACAACAACACCACTGTGGTGAGCAAGCCTAAAATAGACCAAGGCTTACAGCGCTCGGCCAAGTAAGACACAGGTAACGGCTTCGTCTTTTGGCGCTGTATTGTGTTCCACATTTGGCGTGTCAGTACACCCGCTACTAGCGGTAACACCACATACAGCAGCACAGATAATAACAAGGTATTCCACGGCACTTGTATATTACTCATCCCCAGTAATAATGCCGCCAAAGGCGCAAACGCAAACACCATAATCAGGTTATTAATGGACACCTGCACTAGCGTATAGTTGGCATCACCCCGCGTGAGTTGGCTCCATACAAACACCATAGCGGTACAAGGGGCCACCCCCAGCAAGATCATACCGGCTATGTATTCCCCCGCCGTTGCAGGGTCAACCCAAGGCGCAAACAGCACCCGAAAAAATAACCAGCCAATGGCAGCCATAGTAAAAGGCTTCACTAGCCAATTGATCACTAAAGTTAACAGCAAGCCCTTGGGCTTTTTACCGACATTTTTTACCGCGCTAAAATCAATTTGCAGCATCATGGGGTAAATCATCAGCCAAATAAGTGCCGCCACCACCAAATTCACGTGGGCATACTCTAGGCTGGCAATCAGGTTAAATACATCCGGTACTAAGGAGCCTAACAAGACCCCCGCCACAATAGCTAACCCTACCCACACCGATAAATACCGCTCAAACACACCCATCTAAAACTCCTCGTTCATGCTATACGCCTGACGCTATACGCAGTACCAAACACCAACACCGTTTTGCGTATCCAGCGTCTTGTATAAGCCTGCGTAAAAACTAAAGAGCGCTTTGATTGACTCTGGCCATTAACTGCTCGGCAGTTTCTACTCGCTCAGAATAGCGATTGGTTAAATACGCGCTGTTATCACGGGTTAATAAAGTAAACTTCATCAACTCTTCCAACACATCGACAATGCGGTTGTAATAAGGTGAGGGCAACATGCGGTTGTTATCATCAAACTCATTAAACGCTTTGGCCACTGATGATTGATTAGGAATGGTGAGCATGCGCATCCAACGGCCTAAAATACGTAATTGATTCACCGCATTAAATGACTGAGAGCCGCCGCATACTTGCATTACGGCCAAGGTTTTACCTTGGGTGGGTCTTACTGCCCCTAGGCTTAATGGGATCCAATCAATTTGGCTTTTCATGACTCCGGTCATGGCACCGTGGCGCTCTGGCGAACACCACACTTGCCCCTCAGACCAGGTCACTAATTCTCTTAGCTCTTGCACCTTGGGGTGTTCAACATCGTCACCGTCTGGCAGTGGTAAGCCGTGGGGATTAAATATTTTAATCTCGGCGCCCATCGCAATCAGTAAGCGCGCCGACTCTTCCACCACCAAGCGGCTAAACGAGCGCTCGCGCAAAGATCCATACAACAACAAAATACGCGGCTTATGAGTACTGGCCTCTTGTCCTAATACAGAAAGATCAGGTAGTTGAAACTGCTGCGTATCGATATTAGGTAAACTTAAATCAGTTAGGCTCATTCGTTAACTCCTCTTGGTGGTAAGTTATTTGTTGTAAAGCTTGTTGTAGGTAATGGCCCCATTGCGAACGGTCTTGACGGGCAATCGCCAGTAAGGTATCGACCCTGTGCTCTATTTGCTCAATGGTATTGCGAAAGGCGACGGCTTGTTCTGCATCGCTGCCGGTCAGTTTAGAAGGATCCGCCAAGCCCCAATGCACCACTAGGTGACGGCCAAACCACACTGGGCAGGCTTCTTGCGCCGCCGAGTCACAGACGGTGATCACCACATCGGGCGCAAAGTCGGCAAACTCATCCCACGACTGGCTTTGTAACCCCGCCGTAGCAACGCCTGCTTCGGCCAAATAAGTGAGCGAAAGCGGATGCACTTCGCCACAGGGCTGACTGCCGGCGCTTCTTGCTTCTAGCAGCCCTTGGCCTCTGTGCTGAGTAATAGCCTCAGATAAAATACTGCGACAGCGATTATGGGTACAGATATATAAAATTTTCATACTTCACGCTCACATTGAGACTGTTCATTCGTTAATTGCTGGCGACACTCACTCAAATACTCCGTATGCAGTGCCGCCGTTTGCGCCAATAGTTCACGCGCCCAGTCAGATAAATCAGGGTGTAGGCGGTAATACACCCACTTACCCCGACGCTCATCCATTAATAGCTCACATTTGCGTAACTCAGCTAAATGACGAGACACCTTAGGCTGACTTAACTGCAAGGCTTGTTGTAGGTCACACACGCACAACTCTTGGTGCATGCTGATCAGCAACATCGACTTTAAACGCGTGTCATCGGCAAGGCACTTAAACAACACCAATGGCGACATATGTTATCCTCCCCAGTCACATGCGGATTATCATATATATGATAATCCGCATGTCAATATTGTTGAGTAATTATCTGCTGTAAGGGTTTTAATTTCACACCTTGCAGGGTTAGGAGTAGTATTGAGACTCACCTTCGCAACATTAAGGAAGCTCAAGTGGAACCAATTCGCCTGACTCAATACAGCCATGGCGCAGGCTGTGGCTGTAAAATTTCTCCCAAAGTACTGGGTACCATTTTACACAGCCAACTGCCGCGCTTTAATGATCCCAACTTAGTGGTGGGCACCGACAGCCGTGACGACGCCGCCGTGGTCGATGTGGGCAATGGCATGGGCATTATCTCTACCACCGACTTCTTTATGCCAATTGTGGATGACCCCTTTACCTTTGGCCGCATTGCCGCCACTAACGCCATTAGCGATGTGTATGCCATGGGCGGCACCCCCGTTGTGGCCATTGCTATTTTAGGCTGGCCGGTGAACCTGCTCGCCCCCGAAATAGCCCAACAAGTGGTTGATGGGGGCCGCCAAGCGTGTATGGATGCCGGTATTTCGTTGGCCGGTGGCCACAGTATTGACGCCCCTGAGCCTATTTTTGGCTTAGCCGTTACCGGGCAAATCGCCCTCGATCAGGTTAAGCGCAACGACACCGCCGCCGCTGGCGATATGTTATTTTTAACCAAGCCGCTGGGCATTGGTATTTTATCCACCGCACAAAAGAAAAGCGTATTATTGCCAGAGCATGCAAGCCTTGCCGCAGAGGTAATGTGCCAGCTAAATAAGCCCGGCCAAGACTTTGCCAAATTGTCTGGGGTAAGCGCCATGACAGACGTGACCGGTTTTGGTCTTATGGGGCACTTGGTGGAAGTGTGTGAAGGCGCCAATGTGAGTGCCAGATTACAGATGGATCATATTCCGCTACTGCCAGGTGTAGATCACTACTTACAAGCCGGCGCCGTACCCGGTGGCACCTTACGTAACTTTGATGCCTACGGCGATAAACTAGCCCCCTTAAGCCCCCGCCAACAACAACTTTTGTGTGACCCACAAACCAGCGGTGGTTTATTAGTGGCAGTGAACCCCAGTGCCGTTAATGACTTTTTACAGCTTGCTGAGCAACACGACTTGTCATTAACCGCCATTGGCGAGCTCACCGAGCCTGGCGAATACCGCGTTGAGGTGCTGGGTGAGTGAGTTAAACCAAAACGCAGTACTCACCGATGACTACGAACAATTATTAGCCAGTGATACTCCGCTACTGGATTTGCGCGCCCCCATTGAGTTTATTGAGGGGGCCTTTCCTTATGCCACTAACTTGCCACTGATGAGTGACGATGAGCGCGCACAAGTGGGCACCTGTTATAAACAGCAAGGCCAAACTGCTGCCATTGCGCTGGGCCACACTCTGGTGGCCGGTGAGTTGCGCCAACAAAGACTTGAAGGTTGGCAAGCTTGGTTAAACGCACACCCAACGGGGGTTATTTATTGCTTTAGAGGCGGGCTGCGCAGTCAAACCGTTCAGCAATGGCTAGCAGAAGCTGGCCGCCCCGTTACTCGAGTAAAAGGCGGCTATAAAGCCTTGCGCAGGCGGTTAATTACCGAACTAGACACCGGCTTTGAACAGCCAGGCTTTGTGTTATCGGGCTTAACCGGCAGTGGCAAAACCGACTGGCTAACGCGCAGCCCATTGTCACTCGACTTAGAAGGTTATGCCCACCACAGAGGCTCCAGTTTTGGCCATTGGGCCGAGCCTCAACCTACCCCCATCAACTTTGAAAACCGCTTAAGTATTGCCCGCCTTAAACAGCGCCGCGCAGGCATTGAGTCTTGGTTGGTAGAAGATGAAAGTGCCATGGTGGGTCGATGCCCCTTGCCCAAGCGGTTATATGAACGAATGCAGCAAGTGCCGGTTTTATTATTAGAAGTGCCCTTTGAGCAGCGAGTACGTCAAATTCAGCACGACTATGTAGAAGTGATGCTAGCGCATTTTAATCAAGATATTTCACGATTAAGTGAGTACCTGCAAGACAGTTTAAAACGTTTGTATAAACGCTTAGGTGACAGAGATTGGCGCCGATTATCACAACAAATAACCGATGCTATTAATCAGCAAATACTGGGCTTTGGTTGTGATGGCCATCAAGAGTGGATAACCGAACTACTCAACCGCTACTACGACCCTATTTATCGCCGCCATCAAGACAGCAAAGAAGCGCGTATTGTTATGCGCGGCAACGAAGACGAGCTAGCACACTGGCTAAACAAGCAGCCCCAAAGCAAAACAGGCTAACTGCGCAAGGCGTGGGGTTATGTTAAATAAAACCCCTACGGGAGCTGTACGTTTAACGCGGTACGCTATACGGTAAATCAAAACACCGGTTTGGTTTTACGTACCGCGTATGGCGGATAACGTACAGCTGTTTGTGCCATGGATTGCCGCGTCGCTGCGCTCCTCGCAATGACCAAAGGGAGTCGCTCTGGTTTTCGTAGGGGCGAATTTATTTGCACAAAGCTTGGTGCTTGGCGCCGGGCGCTTGGTGTTACTCACCATGTAATAACGTTTCTACTTCATTCACCGGCATGGGGCGATAGAAAAAATAGCCTTGTACTGTTAATGGGCCAAAGTCTGCCAGAGAGTCTAACTGCGCTTGCTGCTCTACCCCTTCTACCACTAAATTAAGCGAGAGTTCTTGGGCTAAATTAACAATGGTTTTTAATAATAAATGCGCACGTGGGTTTTGGCTCGCTTCAACCATAAAAGTGCGATCAATTTTTAGTTCATCTAGCGGAAATTGGTGCAAACAGGCTAATGCCGAATAACCGGTACCAAAATCATCTAACGAAATTTTAAAGCCCAAGTTGCGCAACTTATCTAACATACCAATGCTGTTATCGGTTTGCGCCATCATGGTGGTTTCGGTCACTTCTAACTTAATGCACTCAGGGGTAATGCCGCAGCGTTTGATGCAGGCTTGCAACCATTCAACAAAATCCGGCTCGCTAAACTGCGGCGCACTTAAGTTAACCGACACTACCGGCACCAAAGTCGGTAATTGATGCCACTTAGCCACCTGCAAGCACACCTGCTCTATCACCCAACGATCTAGGCATACCGAAAGTCCACTTTGCTCGGCAATAGGAATAAACTCTGCCGGCGACACAGTACCTAACTTGGGGTGTTGCCAACGAATTAGCGCCTCCATGGCCATGATTTTGCCATCAACCGGTCTTACCTGCGGCTGATAATGTAGGCTTAGCCCTTCACCCTGAGTGTGATTAAGTATGTGATGTAAGCTGTGCTCTATATTTAACTCGCGGTGGTGCAAGTCGTGCTGGCGTAAATCCACAAACTGAAAACGGTTGCGCCCCGCGCGCTTAGCCATAGCATGAGCATGCTCTGCAGCTTGTAATAAGCCGGCATTATCTTCACTGTCTCGCGGGTACACCGCAATCCCAATACTGGGCTGTAAACTCACTACATTATTGTCGGCCAACACTATGGGTTGCGACATTAATCCCAGCAGTTTATCAGCCAAGTGCGCCATGGCGGCGTCTTGAGCGCGGCTGTGGCGAATAATGGCAAACATATCCC
>NZ_JBQDEX010000133.1:0-6294 GCF_052084945.1 Oceanisphaera sp. | reverse complement strand
GGGATCGGCAGGCTGGTGTTTGCAGCGCTCAACAAGGTGGAGTGGGTTTTATTGTGGGTTATGCAGTTGTCAGGTTTATCTTGTGTAGGGTCCAATTTATGGGACCAAAACTGAACAGCTGAAAGCTTACGGCAGCTCTTCGTACGGATCGGCATCATTAAACTCGCGCATAAAAATATCCCATACCACTAAAAACAGCGCCGCGACCAATGGGCCAATCACAAAACCATTAATACCCATCAAGCTAATGCCGCCTAACGTGGAAAATAACACCAAATAATCGGGGAGCTTAGTATCTCGCCCCACCAGTAATGGGCGCAGCACGTTATCGGCCAAACCAATCACCACAGCACCAAACGCCACCAGTATTGACGCCGTTACCCATTCCCCTGTGGCATATAAATACAAAGAAACCGGTAACCATACCAAGCTTGCACCCACGGCAGGTATGAGCGATAAAAAGGCCATCACCACCCCCCACAGTAAGGAGCCAGGAAGCCCCAAAGCCCAAAAAATAAAGCCACCTAATGCGCCTTGTACCATGGCTACTACAATATTGCCTTTTACCGTTGCGCGGGTCACTTCTGAAAATTTAGTAAATAACTTGCGCTCTCGGGCGTCGCCCAAGGGCAAAGCCTTGACCATTAATTCTATTAACTGGCGGCCATCACGCAGTAAGAAAAAAGTTAAGTACAGCATTAAAGCGACACTAATTATAAAGCTAAAGGTAATTTGCCCGGCCCCCAGCGCTTTCTCTGCCATGACTTTACTGGTGGAAACGGCGCCCTTAGAAATAGTCTCGCGAATGTTGCCCAGATCAATACCTAAGCGTTCGAAAAACTCCGGCACTACGGGAAAGGCGTTTTGCACTTGTTCGACCCATTCAGAGGGGTTAATTTCGCCAGCTTCAATGCGTTGATATAACGATAAGCCTTCTTGAATAAAAGCGATAGAAATCAATATAATAGGTAATACGACAATCACTGAGCAAATCAGCAAAGTGAGCAAAGCTAATCGATTAGGTTTATCCCCAAGGTGCTTTCGTAGTCGTTCTTGTAGTGGGTTAAAGATAACGCTAATGGCACAAGCCCAAAAGATCGCACCCCAAAATGGCTTAAGCAGCAATACGAACAACAAACTGACTAATAATAAAATAAACAGAAAAGAGCGTTGCTCGAGTTTTTCACGCATAGCGTTAGCATCCTAAGTAGCAATCTGAAACATCATAAGGAAGGGTAAGGTAATTGACTATTGAGCAAGCGGCAAATCATTTGCGCCAACATCCGTGTTGACGCAATAGCTAACAATCATTGTTTAAAGCTTAACGTTACCAACTATGTTTGATAACGGCCCACTAATTGCTGTAAGTGAGTGGCTAGCTCTCCTACTTGCTTACTGGTATCGCTAGCAGCCCGTGAGCCTGAGTTAGTTTGCTCACTAATGGCCACTATTTGATGCACATTCACATTAATACTTTCTGATACTTGGGTTTGCTCTTCAGCGGCACTGGCAATTTGTTCATTCATACTATTAATGGTATTAACCGCATCGCTTACGCTATGTAGCGCACCATCGATACGCTTTGCTTCAGAAACGGTATTGGCACTGCCTTCACGTATATACTCAATGGCATGTACGGCCTCTTGAGCGCCTTGTTGTAAGCGAGTGATCATGTCATCAATTTCTGCGGTGCTGGTTTGGGTGCGTCCAGCCAAGTTACGTACTTCATCGGCTACCACCGCAAAGCCACGACCTTGTTCGCCAGCACGGGCGGCTTCTATGGCCGCGTTTAGCGCTAATAAGTTGGTTTGTTCAGCAATATCACGGATCACATCAAGCACAGTGCCAATTTGCTCAGACTCTGTGCCTAACCGCTGAATAATATCAACGCCGTTCACAATCTGGTCTTCTAGCCCATTAATCACGGCTATGGTGCCTTGCAACAGTTGCTGGGCATCGGTGACCTGATCTTCGGCTTGCTGTGCTGCTTCTGCCGCCCGTGCCGCGCTTGACGCGACTTCTTGCGCGGTGGCCGACATTTGATTCATGGCGGTGGCAAGCTGGTCACTTTCATGATCTTGGCGTGCAATCCCTGTTTCAGTTTCTGTCATAAATTGCTGTAACTGATCACTGGCTTGTTGCAAAGTATCAGCTGATTGGCGGGTATTTTGTATTAAGCCACTAATTTGACCAGCAAACTGATTAAATGAAGAGGCCAGCAACCCAAGTTCATGGCCTTGTTCGCTATTAAGGCGACGGGTTAAATCCCCTTCGCCTTGGGCAATATCTTGCATGGTCGATACCGCTTGGCGCAGTGGGGCGTGAATAGTGCGCACCAGCAGCAGTGCCAAAGCCGCAATAAGCACTAATAAAGCAGTAGCAGATAAGCCTGAGTTTATCAGGCCCTGCATAACAGAGTCAGAAATCTCTTGTTCTAACTGCGCCACTGTGGCTTCTAAATCATCGACATAAAACCCTGTGCCTAGCAGCCAGTCAGTATTTGGAATAGGGGTAATGTGCGCAAGTTTAGGGGCATTTTGCTGGGTGTCTGGCTTAGGCCAATGGTACTCAATGTTACCACCGCCTTGTTCGCCCAGCGCTACATACTCTTGTACTAAATGTCGGCCATCTGGGCTGGTAGAGTCTAAGTAGTTGTTATTTTCTCGTGCCGGGTTATCGGCACTCACCACTTGCATGCCTTGGGTGTCATAAACAAAAAAGTAACCTGTGCCTTCATCAAAGCGCAGCTGGCGTAATTGCGCCTTAGCGGCGGCAATATCACCACGTTTTAGCAATGGAGCAATGCCGGTAATGGCCAACTCTATATAGTTAGACAATTGTTGTTTGCGAGCATCAGTGAGCGAGCTGTGTAAACTGTCACTACTCAACTGCTTAAGACGCAACGACTGATTCACGTTTACCCAAGTACTTACCGCCGCCAGTAATAGCAGAGGCAGTAACGCCAGCAACAATATTTTTTGTCTAATAGAAAGTCGATTCATCACAGATCTCGAAGTGTTAATGATTGTTTACAATCTTGTATCATTTTGTATGTCAAATGTCATTGATCTAGATTAATAAAGCACAGCCTGTTTTTCTGCTGTCCCTTGTGAAGTGCGTTGTTAGGCTGCTGCTGTTAATATTGCCAACACACTCCTCACTACACTAAAAACATAAACCCATGAGCAATAGCACTGTCCCACTTCAAGACGAACATCCCGTGACTGGCACCTTAATTAAAATGCCTGCACAACTGGCTGACCCCATTAGCTACCAACTGGCCTTAGGTGAACATAGAATTGACCTGAGCGCGCGCTTAGGGCAATCCATTACCCTCACTCATACTGGTAATATTTATTGCAGCGCATGTAGTAGAAAAACCAACAAAAGTTACGCACAAGGTCATTGCTTTCCGTGCATGAAAACCTTGGCTCGGTGTGACATGTGTATTATGAAGCCCGAAACCTGTCACTATGCAGCCGGCACCTGTCGCGAGCCTGAATGGGGCGAACAGCACTGCATGGTGGATCACATTGTTTATCTCGCCAACACTTCTGGCTTAAAAGTGGGTATTACTCGTCATACTCAGGTGCCTACCCGTTGGATTGACCAAGGTGCCACCCAAGCCGTGCCTATTTTACGTGTCGCTACGCGTCAGCTGTCTGGGTTGGTAGAAATTGCCTTGGCTAAAATGGTGGCGGATAAAACCAATTGGCGCACCATGCTAAAAGGTGGCGAGGCAGATATTGATCTCAAAGCCGAAGCAGCGCGTTTGTTACCCGAAATACAGCAAACCATCGCCGAATTACAAGTGCAGCACGGTGAACACGCCATTAGCCTACTAGACGAGCCGATAGTGGATTTACATTTTCCGGTATTGGAATATCCGAGCAAAATTACCAGTCACAACTTTGATAAAAACCCAGCAGTATCAGGCGTACTCATGGGTATTAAAGGCCAATATCTCATACTCGACACCGGCGTGATCAACCTGCGTAAATTTACCGGCTATGAAGTAAGCTTTAGCCAGTAACTAGGTATCGTCTGGGTTAGCCAACCTATAAGGTTGGCATAATGCTAGATGGTTACACTGATTAATATTATTAAATGCACTATAAAAGTCGGACCGATATGAGTCTTTCAGTTAAATTGCCTTAATAAACCCTAGCATTTCACTCGGGCTTTGATTAAAGTTTCGCCTCCCAAAGAAGCTTATTCTTATATTAGTTCTAAGGAAGTTGCAGGTGCTCAGACGTTTAAACATAGGAACCCGCCTAGCCATTGGCTTTGGCGGCTTAGTGGCGATCACAGTGGTTATTATGGCACTGTTTTACTTGGCCAATGCTAATCGCATTATTGAACAAGCAGAAAAACGTGAGCTACAAAGCCTCTTGGGTGCCGCCAACGCTCAATTAGAAAGCCAAACCTTTTTTGCCGAAGCCATGAGCCGCATTGTGGCAGAGCAGCCAAGTGTGCAAGCTAAATTAGCCGCCCAGGATCGCCAAGGGCTAGTGGAGCAGTTTCAGCCGGTGTTTACACAATTGCAGCAGCATTATGGTGTGGCACAATTTCAGTTTCATACTGCTCCTGCCACCTCTTTTTTACGCCTGCATAAATTAGAAAAATACGGCGACGATCTAAGCCAGTTACGGCCTACAATCGTAGCCACTAACCGTACCCAGTCGCCAGTGCGAGGCCTAGATGGTGGCGTTGCGGGTATTGGTATTCGTGGGTTATCGCCGATGCATTATCAAGGTAAACACCTAGGTTCGATTGAGTTTGGTCTGAATCTTGCTCAAGGCTTTGCTACACGTTTTAGCGAAGAGTTTGGTGCTGGTATTGCCATTCATGCCGTCAAAGGTAACCAAGTTGAAACCCTCGCCAGCACCATTAGTGGCAATAGCTTGGTTGGTAATGCCGATATTCTATCAGGCTGGCAGGGGGAGTTTGTGCTAGGAAGACAACAGCATAACAACACGCCCTATGCCACACTCACTCATAATATAGATGGTTTTTCTGGTGAGCCGATTGCCGTTATCGAGCTGGCAATGGATCGCAGTTTTTATGCTGACAACATTATCAGCACGCGCCGCTTTGTGATTGTGATGTCGGTGGTGGCTATTTTAATTGCCTTGCTTATGGCCTACTGGTTGGCACAAAGTATTTGTAAGCCGCTGCGTATTACCGTGGCTAACTTGCATAATATTGCCGAAGGCGAAGGAGATTTAACCCGTAGATTGGATGAAAGTGGTAACGATGAACTCAGTGACTTAGCCAAAGAATATAATGCGTTTGTTGGTAAAGTGCAGCATCTTATTAGCCAAGTTTCTGACGCGACTAATCAAATGGCCACCGCTACTGAAGAGTTGTCGCACATTGCTAACCAAGGTAAGCAAGGCGCTCAAGCACAGCGCGACCAAACCACACAAGTGGCCACCGCCATGCATCAAATGACGGTCTCTATTCAAGAAATAGCGGGTAACACCAATAGTGCAGCCGACACCGCCGAAAGTACCACTCAAACCACAGAGCAAGGGCGCCAAGCGGTATCACACAATGTGTCCACTATTGGTGAGCTGGCAGACGAAGTGATGGCCGCGTCATTGACTATTCAAGAGCTAGAACAGCAGAGTAACGATATTGGCCAAGTGCTAGAGGTGATAGGTAACATTGCCGCACAAACCAATTTACTGGCATTGAATGCGGCCATAGAAGCCGCCCGGGCTGGTGAACAGGGACGTGGCTTTGCCGTGGTGGCTGACGAAGTGAGAAACCTTGCCCAGCGCACCCAAGACTCCACTGTTGAAATTGAAAAAATAGTCGAAAATATTCAAAACAGCACCCACAATGTGGTGGCTGTAATGGACAGAAATCGTCTTAAAACTGACTCAGCAGTGACTGATGCTAATATCACTGCCGAGCGCTTAACTGATATAAAGTCTTCTGTAGATGCCATACACGATATGAATACCCAGGTAGCTGCCGCAGTCGAAGAGCAGTCTCATGTGGCGGAAGATGTCAACCGTAGCATTAACACTATCAGCGATATTGCTGAGCAAAGTGAATTGTCGGTTGGGCAAACCGCCCAAGCCAGCCAAGAGCTGTCTGTGTTGGCAACGCAATTACAATCGTTAGTAGGGCGTTTTAAAATCCAATAAGTGACTTATGTAATAAAAAAGCCGAACTTAGTGTTCGGCTTTTTTATGAAAAGGGGTCGGAGTCATTTTTATAAGTTATACCAATCTGTAAAACTAACTGATCAAAATTTTTCGCCACGGAATCCACGGAAGAACA
>NZ_JBQDEX010000132.1:0-6315 GCF_052084945.1 Oceanisphaera sp. | reverse complement strand
GATTATGTAGAGCAGCTAGAGCAGTTATCGGGGCGTATTTTTTGGCAAGGCCTTGAGTTTGAGATAGAAGAATACCCTCAGGCTATTATTCGCCTTAACTTTTTTACCATTAGCCAACATAAGGAGTTGTTGCGTGGTTAATTCATTATTACTGCTGATACTGAGCAGCTCTACACTCAGCACTACCGCCGGTGCCCAAGATCCCACGCGGCCATTAACGCCTATTATGCCGCCCAGTACCGAGGTGCATAGCGAAGTGGCGCCTAAGCCAATAGACTTGCAGCTGCAAGCTATTTTTAGTGGGCGTGATGCCAGCGCTATTATTGACGGCGAGCGTTATCAGGTTGGCGATCAAATACAAAATTACCGCCTATCGCGTATTAAAGCTGATCGCGTATTATTGGAAGGGCAGGGTAGTCCGCTCACCTTAACGTTGTTTCCTACATTATCAAACACGAGTACGCCATGAACCTAACGACACGACCTTTAACTATCGCCTTGTTGAGTGCTTCAATGGCCGCCTGTGTGACTGCCCCCGATGGTACTTTACCCAAAGCGGCATTAGACGAGGCGTTAGCACTTAAACCCAATAGCGTGCCAGATGATGTACAGCGCGAATTGCTTAGTGCCAAGCCGGTAAGCTCCGCTATTACCCGTGCTCCTCGCACCCGTCGTTTTGATATTGCCGCTAACGGTGTAGCGGCTAATGGTTTTTTTAATGCCTTGGCCAACCAACATGGGGTGAGCATTGCTACCCATCCAGACGTTAGTGGCACCATTAGTCTTAATTTACGCCAAGCCACTTTGGCCGATACCATGACTGCTATCTCGCAACTCTATGGCTATGGCATAGAGCATAAAAATGGCGTCTATCAGGTATACCCCAATGGGGTGCGCACTCGCACCTTTAATGTTAATTACCTAATGCTTTCGCGCCAAGGGCAATCACAAACTGCCATTAGCGGCAGTAACTTGTCTAATACCGACAGCGAAGGCAGCAGTAGTAGCAGCTCAACCAACGACGCTACGCGCATAAGCACCGAATCGACCAATGATTTTTGGGTCGATTTAGAGTCTGCCCTAAGTCGTTTAATTGGCAGTAAAGACGATAGAGTGGTAGTCACTAACCCTCAAGCAGGCTTAGTCAGTGTTCGGGCTAACCCCAGCGAGCTGGCATTAGTGGACGACTTTTTAAGCCAAGCCGAGCGCCAGCTTAAGCGGCAAGTGATTTTAGAAGCACGCATTGTTGAGGTGGAGTTAAATGACGGCTACGAGCAAGGCATTGACTGGCAAAACCTACAAGCCGGATCGGGGGCGAACATTAGCCCACCGTCTCGTGTCACTGGTAGTGTTAATCCGTTTCCGGGCTTTAATTTACCCATCTCTGACGTATTAGGTGGCGGCGCCATCTTTAACTTTACCGACGGTAAATTTACCACGGCGGTTAGCCTGCTAGAAACCCAAGGTGAGGTGAATACCTTATCTAACCCTAGAGTGACCACCAGTAATAACCAAAAAGCGGTGATTAAAGTCGGTACAGATGAATACTTTGTTACCAACTTCACCTTAGAAACCACTACCAGTAGCAATGGTAATACTCAACAATCACCCGATATTGAACTAAAACCGTTTTTCTCTGGTATTTCACTCGATGTCACGCCACAAATATCTGAAGACAACAATGTCTTGCTGCATATTCACCCGACCGTTAGTGAAGTGACCGACGGTGAAAAACGTATTGACTTTGGGGACGGGGAAGTTGTGCTGCCGCTGGCTCGCAGCACAGTGCGTGAGTCCGACACCATAGTAGAAGCCCGCTCAGGCGAGATGATCATTATTGGTGGCTTAATGCAAGAAAAACAACGTGAAATGAGTAGCGGGGTGCCTGTGCTAAGCCGCATTCCGGTGTTGGGTAATTTATTTAAAAATCGCAGCGTGTCTACATTAAAAAGCGAGTTAGTGATTATGTTGCGCCCCGTGGTGGTGGCCGAAAACACCTGGACTGATGAGCTACAACGCTCGCGAGATTTATTAGAAAAGTGGTATCCAGAGTCTGAACCTGTGCGGGGAGTAGACCGTGGCGAAGTGAACTTTTCTGAGCCAACGCGGGGCATAGACAACAATCAGCCCATGGCAAAAGAGCCGGTGCGCCAAGGCTCAGGTATTATCTCTAGCAATAAGCGCCCCATGCGCGCCATAGATCGCGAGACGAGGTAATGATAGTCCGCCGTTATATCACATCACTCACTACAATAAGTGCCCTTGCCGGTACGCTTGGGCTACTTGCAACAGGGCTGCCTTATCAAGCCTATGCTCAGCCCTCTGAGCGGATGGACAATGACGCTGTGGCCTTAACGGATTTAATGGTCAAGGCCCCCGAGGCCGAGTTAGATGCGCTGGCTCGCCAGTATTTACAGCAAGTAGCTCCTACTATGGCCACCCAGCCTAAGGCTAAGCCTCATCAAGCCATGGCCCCAAGTGTAGGCGTAACCACTAAAGAAGTGGCCAGTAGTTTAGATATTAGTGAGGTGAAACTGTCGCGTACGCAATGGTTACAAGAAATTAACCAACAAGCCGATGTTGCATTAGCCAACAACAACTGGGCATTAGCCGAAGTTACTTTAGCTCAGGCCTTGGGGGAATTCAGTGATGCCCATAAACTGCGCCTGCGCTTAGCCTCATTAATGTATGGCCGCGGTGCGCTAGGCCAAGCCAGCCAAGTATTACAACAAGGGGTGCATTTAAGTCCCCAGCAACCCGACTTGCGCTTAACCTTAGCGCGGCTACTGGCAGAGCAAGGCCGCTATAGCGCCGCCTTGCACCTGCTTAATGAGCTTGAGCCGACTTTGGCAAAGCACCTCGATTATTACAGCTTAAAAGCCGATATGGCCAGGCGTAGCAATCAGTGTCATCAAGCCATTAACACTTATCAGCAACTTCTTACCCACAGCCGAGTGGGTGCTTGGTGGTTAGGCTTGGGCTTGTGTCAGCGTGAGCTTGGGGAAGATTTTACCTCGGCTTTTTTACAGGCGCGTGCCAGTGCCGACTTAGGCCAAGCTTCACAGCGTTTTGTTGAGCAGCAACTAACACAACTGCAGCAAGAGGAACAAAATGTCCAAATACAAGTTAACTAAGCGCCTAGGTGAGCTGTTAATCGATCATGAGGTGATTAGCCAGCAGCAGCTTGATGCGGTATTGCAGCAGCAACAGCGCGAGGGCGGGCGCATTGGTGCGCTTATGGTACAAATGGGCATTTTAACCGAGCCTGAATTATTAGGCTTTGTGGCGGAACAACTGGGCTTGCCGCTGCTTGACCTTAATAAAATTGATATTGATCCCAAAGCCGTTAAATTATTATCAGAAGTCTATGCTCGTCGCCATCGCGCACTGGTAATTGAAGCCAGCGACACCGATGCCACAGTCGTGTTGTCTGATCCTGCCGATCTTGATACCCAAGATGCCATCAGTAACTTGCTAAGCCCACGCCAAGTGCACTTAGCGGTGGCGTTACAAAGCCAACTCTTTGATTTATACGATCATTTATACCGGCGTACCGACGACATTGCTCACCTAGCCGAGCAGCTACAAGGTGAAAATGCCCCCAGCCGACCGATAATGGAAGCCGCAGGGCTAGATGACAGTGACGCCACTGTGGCTAAATTGCTTTACTCCATGTTTGAAGACGCCCTGCAAGTGGGGGCCTCAGATATCCATATTGAGCCGGATAAAAAACTAATCCGGTTTCGTATGCGTATCGACGGCCGCTTGCAAGAAACCGAGCTTAAAGAGGTCAATATTGGCCCGGCATTAGTATCACGCCTTAAAATAATGGCCGGGCTCGATATTTCAGAGCGTCGCTTACCCCAAGACGGTCGCTTTGCGATTACCATCAAAGACAGTCCGGTCGATATTCGTATGGCTACCATGCCCGTGCAATATGGCGAAGCCGTGGTACTGCGGCTACTGGATCAATCGCAAGGTATTCGCAGCCTCGAAAAAGCCGGTATGCCTCCTGAACTACTGATTAAGTTTCGCCGAAAATTAGCCGCCCCTAATGGCATCATTTTGGTCACAGGCCCCACAGGGAGTGGTAAAACCACCACTTTATATGGCGCATTAACCGAACTTAATACCCCAGAGCGCAAAATCATTACCGCTGAAGATCCGGTAGAATATCAGCTATCTCGGGTGAATCAGGTACAGGTAAACACCAAGGCGGGCCTGACCTTTGCTTCTATTTTGCGCACCAGCTTGCGCCAAGATCCAGACGTGCTTTTAATTGGTGAGATGCGCGACCATGAAACTGCTGAAATTGCCATGCGCGGCGCACTAACGGGTCACTTAGTACTTTCTACCTTGCACACCAACGACGCAGCCAGCTCGGCAGTACGATTAGTCGATATGGGAGTACCAGGTTTTTTGGTGGCCAGTACTCTAAAAGGCATTTTGGCACAGCGCCTAGTACGGCGCTTGTGTGAATACTGCAAAGTAGCGCACCCACTTGATCAAAGCGAACAGCAGTTTTTACAATATTTAAGCCCAGAAGCCAGCCACAGCGGGTTTTATCAGGGCGAAGGCTGTGCCAGCTGTAACCACACTGGGGCCAAAGGGCGAGTAGGCGTATACGAATGGTTAGAAATCACTCATAACATGGCTGATTGCTTGCGCGAACAAAACATAGAGGGCTTTAACCAACTCGTAGCCAGTGATAAGAGCTACGTGACGTTAGCACACTCGGCGCTTAAATTGGCGCAAGCCGGTGATATTGCCCTTAGTGAAGTGCTGCGCTTAAGTGAGTGGATAGACTAATGGCCTTTTTTGAATATCGCGCCCGTAATACCCGAGGCGAGCTCAATAAAGGGCGTTTAGAGGCCGCTTCTGAGCAAGCCGCCGCCGACAGTTTAATGAATGCCGGTTTAATGCCGGTTGAAATTAAAGCAGCCAAGAGCGGTGCTAAGCGCGAGTTTCAATGGCAAAGTTTTTTACACGGTGGCGTTAAACTAGAAGTATTGCTGATTTTATGCCGACAGTTCTCTTCTCTTACTCGCGCTGGTATTCCTATATTGCGCATAGTAGAAGGCTTGCGTGACACCACAGACAATAAAGTGCTTATTACGGCACTCACCGAGGTGGTAACGGCCCTTAACCAAGGGCAAACTTTGGCCAATGCGCTGGCGGCGCACCCGCATATTTTTAATACCCTGTTTGTATCCTTAGTTGAAGTAGGGGAGAGCACCGGGCAATTAGAAGAGGCATTTTTGCAGCTTGCCCATTATTTTCAATTAGAGTTAGACACCAAACGCCGGGTAAAAGCCGCCACCCGCTACCCCATGTTTGTGAGCATCGCCATGGTAGCCGCCATGGTGGTGGTGAATATTTACGTGATACCGGCCTTTACCGGTATCTTTGCCAGCATGGGCTCTGAGTTACCTTTAGTGACGCGCATTTTAATTGCCACCTCTGAGTTTTTTACTAACTACATTTGGCATATGGTAGTGGGCATTATTGCGGCCGTTGTGTTGCTGATGCGCTATGTTAAAACTAAAAAAGGGCGGTTGCGCTGGCATACGCTATTACTGCGTATTCCCATTATTGGCCCCTTGGTAAACCGTATTTTATTAGCGCGCTTTTGCCGCAGTTTTTCTATGATGCTGGGCTCGGGCGTACCCATAGTACAAGTGCTCACCTTGGCGGGTAATGCCACCGGTAATGCCTATTTAACTCAAGCTATTTTAAACATGGGCGATAAACTAGCATCGGGCAGCAGTTTGTCGGCGGTCGCGGAAGAAAGTAAGGTATTTACCCCACTGATTTTACAAATGTTTAAAGTGGGTGAAGAAACCGGCCGAGTAGACCAAATGGTAATGGAAGCCGGTAAATTCTATGAAGAAGAAGTGGATTACGATATTAGTAATTTAACCTCTAAAATAGAGCCGATATTAATCGTGGTGATTTCTGCCATGGTACTAACACTGGCATTAGGTATATTTACCCCCATGTGGGACATGGTAGGTTTGGTGAATGGGTAACCATAGCTTGAAGCCGGAAGCTAGAAGCTGGAAGAAAAACCGATTTGCAACGGAATCCACGGAACCCACGGAAAAATAGAGATAAGCTCGGGAAAAACGGTGATTAGGGACTTGGGAATAGGAAAACAAAAAATACTCAACACTGATTCGCCACGGAATACACGGAAAAGAGACTTCTTATTGTAAGAGCAACACAAATACCCTTGTTGGTAGAAGCCGCTTTAGCCGGCTGGCTTTGCTGAAAAAAAACGGTGATTAGTGACTTGGGGATGGGGACTAGCAAAAC
>NZ_JBQDEX010000131.1:0-6323 GCF_052084945.1 Oceanisphaera sp. | reverse complement strand
ATACTTCTGGAGATACTGATGTACATCAATTTGGTGGAGCTGGCGGGATTTGAACCCGCGTCCGAAAAACCTACGTCGTCGGTACTACATGCTTAGTCTAATCATTACATTCGCCATCTGCTGCGGATAGACACGCCACAGAATAACTAGCCTAAATTGAGTTTAACGCTTCCACCGTCAGGCACGATTTCCACGCGATTCTGTGATATATGACCTTCCAATTCCCTAAGTCACAGACAAGCTAGGGTAGAAGGGCTCTAACAGGTTATTAAGCTGCTAGTGCGTAGTTTTCGTCGTTTGCGACTATTTTTTTGCGATTTTTTAACGAGGCCTATCGCACCTCGGCATGCACCTAGGAGTTCGTGAATCTCGTCGAATCCAGAATCAGCCCCAAGTTCGGCTACCATAAGCTAATTTAATAAAAAACGCAAGTATTAACGATTACTACGTTTCATCATACGGTCTTTTTCTCGCTTCCAATCTCGCTCTTTTACATCTTGGCGCTTATCTCGATCTTTTTTACCTTTCACTAGACCAATTTCTATCTTAGCCCAAGAGTTAGACCAATACATAGCCAGCGGTACCAGTGTGTAACCTTCACGGTCAAGCTGCCCTGCTAAGCGATCTAGCTCACGGCGTTTTAACAATAATTTGCGCGAGCGCATTGGGTCACACACTACATGAGTAGAGGCAACATTAAGTGGGGTAATGGTAGCTGCAAATAAAAATGCTTCGCCATTACGTATAAATACGTAAGAGTCTGCGATGTTGGCTTTGCCAGCCCGCATCGCTTTAACTTCCCAACCTTGTAGTTCCAGCCCGGCTTCGATTTTTTCTTCAACAAAATACTCGTGCCTTGCCTTTCGATTAAGAGCAATGGTGCTGGAACCGACTTTTTTCTTCGTTTTAGATTTTTTCATAGTGCCTCAAGTATACGGATCCTTTGATGCCTTGGGAAATATTGGCGTTTTCTTTGCCTGTTTTTCATGCAAAATTTGCGCTATCAGTGCGAGGATGGCTTAAAAGCGCTATCGTTCGTGAGTCCCACTGAATTTAATGTTAAAATACACGCGTCTTGCTGCCAGGAGAAATTATGCCGAGTATCACTCGCAGTGCATTAGTTATGTTTAGTGCACAACAGATGTATGAATTAGTAAACGATATTGACTCATATCCGCAATTTTTGCCTGGGTGTGTTGATAGCCGTGTGATCTCTGAGTCTGACAATACAATAACGGCAGCACTGGATGTAGCAAAGGCGGGCATTCGTAAAACCTTTACTACCCGTAATACTCTCACACCGAGCCATCATATTAAGGTGGAGTTAGTTGACGGCCCTTTCAAGACCTTAAACGGTGGTTGGACCTTTACACCGTTGGATGATGATGCATGTAAGGTAGAGCTCGAGCTTTATTTTGAGTTTACCTCACGTTTAATTGAGTTAGCCTTTGGTGGTGTTTTTAAAGAGCTAGCTAACGCTATGGTACAATCATTTAGTGAACGAGCAAAAAAGGTGTATGGATGAATCTAATCCACATTGAGGTCGTTTATGCCCTGCCCACTAAGCAAACCGTGCTAAGTTTAAAGGTCTCTGATCAAGAACAAGTACAGGCAGCGATTGAACAGTCAGGTATTTTGCCGCAGTTTCCTGAGATTGATCTTGCAACAAACATGGTGGGCATTTTTGGCAGACAAGTAAAGTTAGACCACCCATTACGTGATGGCGACCGAATTGAAATTTACCGCCCTCTTCTAGCTGATCCTAAAGAAATTCGCCGTAAACGTGCCGAACAAGCTAAGGCTGCTGGCAGAGCGGATAAGGTCACGGGTGGTCGCCCTGATCCTAATCGCGCAACTCGTCACAAAGATTAATCTGCTTATGCTGCTATTGTCGGCTTGTTTTTCATCCACAAGTCGACAATAGCAGCAGATAATACTTTCACGGTTAAAAACGTTCAGAAAAATCCGCCGGCGTTTGGTAATCTCCCCCCACAGAAATAAGCGCATTATCACTAAAGTCTAAAATGAGTTCTTTTTGCTCAGCCGCATTATGTCCTGACTTAAAATAGTAGAGATACACCCAGCGATCATGATCAAAACTGTCCAAGTTCATCGGGTTACCTAATAAGTAGCGTACTTGATCTTGGCTCATGCCTTGACGCAATTGTTCAACTTGTTTGGTTTCTATGTAGTTACCCTGGGGAATATCCACTTTATAAACCAAGCTACAGCCGGTTAAAGGTAACGTTAAGAGTATGGGTATTATCAAGGTTTTGAGTTGCATAAACGCATTATATCCTGTGTGTTTTGTCGCCATCATAACGACACATGCCAAGCTTGTAAAAGCAGATGTGCTGTTAAGGTGCGATACCTCTGACCAGCTGCGGGCACGAGTATAAATGAAGGTGACAACAACTATGGCTGTCTGACATTTTTCTGTAAGGAAAGGTTCCTTGACGTAAGTCGGTGTTATTTCAATACAAGTATTCTATCATATTGTTTTGTAATGTGACTCGGAGTTAACTATGACCAAACACGTTTTTCACTTAGGTATTACCGACCAAGACTTACAGAGTGCCAAACTTGCCATTATT
The DNA here is from genome assembly GCF_052084945.1 of Oceanisphaera sp. NCBI lineage: Bacteria > Pseudomonadati > Pseudomonadota > Gammaproteobacteria > Aeromonadales > Aeromonadaceae > Oceanisphaera > Oceanisphaera sp. The sequence continues at coordinate 3,729 of NZ_JBQDEX010000131.1, read as the reverse complement.
CCCGGAGATCCTGAACGAGTTAGCCGTATTGCTAGCCGCCTAACCAACCCTCGCCAGTTAGCCAGTAAGCGAGAGTTTTGCTCTTGGTTAGGCGAACTTGATGGTAAACCTGTTGTGGTCTGCTCTACCGGTATTGGTGGTCCTTCTACGTCTATTGCTGTTGAAGAGTTAGCGCAACTGGGCATATCTACCTTTTTGCGCATTGGAACAACAGGCGCCATTCAGCCGCATATTAATGTCGCAGACATTATTGTTACCCAAGGTGCGGTACGTTTAGATGGAGCAAGCCGACACTTTGCACCTTTGGCATTTCCTGCAGTAGCTGATTTTGACTGTAGCTGTGCTTTAGTTGATGCGACACGAGAGCTCGGACTCAGTCCGCATGTGGGAGTAACGGCATCATCTGATACTTTTTATCCTGGGCAAGAGCGTTACGACACTTTTTCAGCTCGAGTGCCTCGTGAATTACAAGGCAGCCTAAAGGAATGGCAAGAATTAGGGGTTTTAAATTATGAAATGGAATCTGCTACCTTGTTTACCATGTGTGCAAGTCTTGGCTTAAAAGCAGGCTGTGTGGCGGGAGTGATTGTTAACCGTACACAACAAGAAATCCCTAGCGAAACCACCATGAAAAATACCGAGCAACAGGCCATAGATATTGTAATAGGGGCAGCACGGCGCTTAGTGTGATCTTGTTTAGTTATGTCTATATAAGGGCGATATTACGCCCTTTTTATATTTCACTGTTAGCAGGCTCACCGAGTATCATAACTTCTAACTGTGCTGCAGCTTGTGGCTTAGCATATAAATAACCTTGGTATAAAGAGCAACCGTTGGCTCTGAGTATATCGCGTTGTATTTCGGTTTCTACTCCCTCAGCAATCACTTCTAAGCCAAGGCTGTTAGCCATCGCAATCACAGCACGAATAATAGCTAAGCTACTGCTGTCTTCGGGTAATCCGCGTACAAAAGACTGATCTATTTTAAGTTGGTCTAGCGGCAGTTGTTGCAGGTACTGTAATGAAGAATACCCTGTCCCAAAGTCATCAATCGCAAAACGAATGCCTGCCTGCTTAAATTGATTCATTCGCTCAATTGCCTGAGTGACATCCGTCACCAGCATCGACTCAGTTAATTCTAGTTTTAAGCGATTAGGATCAGCCCCCGTTTTGGCAACGACTGTTAATACTTCATCAACAAAACTATGCTGATAAAGTTGAGCTGGACTGATATTCACTGAAACAGTAATGTCTTTAAATACTGCAAGGTGTGACCACTGTGCCATTTGCTCACAAGAACGCAGCAGCACGATTTGATCGATACTGCTCATAATACCGGCGGCTTCGGCGACTTCAATAAAGGCTCCCGGAGCTAATAAGCCCCGAGTTGGATGCTGCCAGCGGACCAAGGCCTCAACCCCTACTATATTGCGCTCAGCATTGAACTGCGCTTGAAAATACACACAAAACTCTTGTGCTTTTAAGCCGCGATGAATATCTTCTTCTAATAATAAACGAGCAGATAACGCGTCTTGCATTTGGGGCTTAAAGAAACGATATTTTCTTTTGCCTACCGCTTTAGCTGCGTACATGGCCATTTCTGCTTGACGCAGTAATTCTTCTGCAGACTCTTGATAGCCATCTAGCTCCACTATGCCCAAACAGGCACTGCTGCGCAGGCGTTGTTCACCGTGCAGATAAGGCTTATCAAGTAAATTAAGTAAGGTTTTAGAGTACAGTGTTAAGTGCTCAACAAGTTGTTGCTTATCACTATCCTGTGCGCCTAGCACCACTGCAAATTGATCACTGCCTAGACGCGCTAAACTATCATCCACGGTTAATATTTGCTGCAACTGTTCTGCAATATGTTTAAGAAATTTATCGCCTGTAGCAAGACCCCATAAATCATTCACTTTTTTAAAGTTGTCTAAATCAATAAAAATGATGGCACCTAAGCTTGTATGCTTAGCGCTATCTCGTTGAACTTGTTTAATTCGATTAATTAATAGCCGGCGATTGGGTAGCCCTGTAAGGCTGTCATAAAATGCAAGATCGTGAATTTTTTTAGCGTCTTCTTTTTGAGAACTAACGTCAGTCACACCGGCAACATAATGACTGATCAGTCCTTGATTATCTTTTACCGCACTAATGGACAGCCATTGAGGGTATACTTGGCCCGATTTACGCTTATCATAAATTTCTCCCTGCCAGTGACCATGAGTAACAATGTCTTGCCACATATGACGGTAAAATACTTTATCATGCTTGCCTGAGCTAAAGATGGTCGGCGTTTTCCCTAATAATTCAGCTTGCTCATAACCGGTAATGGCAGTAAAAGCACGGTTTACGCGTAAAATACGGTTATCTTTATCTGTCACTAATAAGCCTTGAAAACTCTCAAAGGCTACTGCAGCAATGCGCAAGTCTGTTTCATCTTTTACTCGCTCACTAATATCACGGCTTAAAATAACAACCGCCTCTCGTCCATTAATCTCATTACCCAAAGCCTGAGCTACACTTTCAAACGTCCGCCATTGGTTATTCATCTCTAACTCAAAGACCATGTGATTGACTGTTTTTAAGTTAATGGTATCTGTGATAAATGCCTGTAAACGCTGTGCTTGAGCCTTGGGGTATATATCTTGTATATTTTTACCCAGCGCCCTTTGATCTTTCCCCTCAGGAAATATCACACTGCCTGCCGTAATCTCTAAGTAATCACCCTGCTCATCAATTACGCTCATCATATCGGGTAAGGCACTGGTAATAGCGAGTAGTCGAGCTTGACTCCCCATAAGATCTTGCTGTTCTTGTTGGCGTTGTTGCACATCTTTTAAGATAAAAATGAGTACCAAAGTAAGAGGAACCGCCACAACTAAAAAGGGAACCATCATGGATAGTAAATGAGCTTTAAGTTGCACCTCTACCATAGCGTATAGCAACCCCATGCCTAAAAGGTGCAGAAGTATGCTAAGCGGTAGTAAGCTTTTAAGGTGCAGGCGCAGCCATCCGCGCAAGTACGCATAACGTCCCGCCACACCCAGTACGAGCGCCAACGCCATACTAATAATACTGATAGTCGTGCTAACATCATTGAGCCAGATGTAAAACATCGCGGCCAAAATAAACGCCAAGCCACCGGTGAGCAGCCCATAAAGTAGGCCAGCAACAAAGATAACTGCGTCTGCCACATCTAATAATACCCCAGGGCCTAGGGTAAATGGCATATAAATGCAAGCAATCGTAATCATGCCAAACCAAAAGCCAGAGGTCAGTGGCAAGAGTTTAGGATAGGGTTGTACTAGGCGTATATTCATTGCCAGTAGCCAGCCTGAAGCCAGTATCAATACGGCCTGTTCTATAATAGGTATCAGCATAAGTTAATAATGGTATCTCTCATTATTGGTTAATGGGCGCTTTGGCAGCAATCAATTATTTACCTGAGTACAGTGACAATAATACACTCGACTATGACTGTATTCTATTTTGCTCTTGAATGTAACTCATACCGCTTTGAGACAGTAACCGTTCTCTTTCTCCGCGCCATACTACAGCTGCGCATAGGAGGCTAAATTGCAGAGATTAGCTTTGATACCAATCTACCCCGAGCGTAGAGTCGAATTTATTCGACCTCTTTAGGTCTTACTATGGTTTTTAGTCGAGTGAAGTCGCCTCTACAGAAACCATAAAACCTGAGCCGTTAGTTTGACAGATTAGTATTATTAGCCTA
>NZ_JBQDEX010000130.1:0-6346 GCF_052084945.1 Oceanisphaera sp. | reverse complement strand
AGCGGAGTAGCGCGCTCTGCCTGACTTCTACTCAAACATCAACAAAAAGATGTGACTAAGTGACAGGCTGACCACTTAAGAGTGCAGTTACCCCTTTAGCAGTTGTGATTTTAGATTAGGCGGTAGGCCTTTTATGACTAAGGTGTCTGTGTGCTCGTCGTACTGGATGCGCTCGCCTAATAGCTTTTGATCAAAGCTTATCGTTAAGCCACCGCCTGATCCTACGTACTTGGTGAGGCCTTTTAGTGCGGAACGATCAACGGGAAACTTATCTTCTAATTGATATTCATCACTCACAAACTGATAAAAATCTAAATCGTTATCGCCACCCAGCTCAGCCGACAGCTCACGCATTTCTAGCTCTTCGCCCTCTTTTAGCTGTTCGCGGCAATATTTATTGACCAAGGCCTTACTTTCTTGCTTTTCTTCTTGGCTCAGTTGACGAGCCTCGCAAAACTCATCCACCGCTTTTAGCAGACCTTGGCTTTGCGCCTTAGGATCCATGCCTTCAACGCAAGATAAAAAATTTAAGAAAAAATCTGAGACCTTACGCCCAGCACGACCTTTAATAAAAGAGAAATAACGACGAGAATCAGGGCGCGTTCGTAACTCAGTGAGATCGAGGCGCGCAGCTAACTGCATTTTGCCAAGATCCAAATAACTGGCATGGCTCACATCCAGCTTATCGGTGACCGTTACGCTGTCTTTGTTATCAAGCAATGCAATCAGCAAGTAATGCGCGCCTAACCATTGATAGCGCACAAACAGTAATACTCCTGGCTCGTTCATGTCTAAACGAGTCAGTTCATCGAGCAAACGCTGTGAAGCTTGATGGCTAAAGGCGGTAAAACTGAGGCTTTCATCTTCCACTCGACGCACTAAGTCACGAAAACTGTCTTCTTCTTCATTAAAATAGCCAAACACCTTGCCGGCCTTGGTATTATAAATATGATGCAACTCACCCATTAAGTCGTTAACGGCGGGGCCTGTATCTAACTCCTGCTCTCGGGTGTTCAGTTGGGTTTGCCCCTGCTCGTCGAGAAACAGAGAGTGCACTATGATGTGTTCAATATCTAAGCTCATAACAGATTGCCATAGAGTTGCCAGAATGGGTGGGGTATTATAGCCGTCCTGTTATCAAGATACATGATAGAAACCTTATGGCTATTACTTCAAAATACGAAAAAGAATTTGATACCTTGTTAAGTGACTTAGAAGCTGTGATGGATCAGCAACAAGCACCGGCCGATCTCCGCTTGATGGTGTTAGGCAACTTAGCAACACACATTATTAATCATCATATTGCCCCAGGGCAGCGTAAAGCCATTGCTGATAAGTTTGCACAGGTACTAACCTCTTCAGTGGATACGCAAAAAGGCGCTCACTAGCGCGCACTTAATCGTACTTTGCCAAGCTACGGCTGGCATGGGTGTTTACTCAAATAGTTGAATTATTCTGAACTATGCTCGAAAACGGTAATCTTTATCGCGATAACGTATCCCGCCTTATTGGCTGGGGACACTGGCTGGTGTTTGTCAACGTGCTGTTGGCCATGGCTGTGTCGAGTCGTTACCTGCTAATTGCTGGCAGCCCTGATACGCTACTGGGCGTACTCTATATGCTGATCAGTTGGGCGGGGCATTTTGCTTTTTTAACCTTTTTCACCTATTTACTGACCTTATTTCCGCTCACCTTTTTATTTCCTAAGGTACGGGCGGTGCAGCTAATGGGGGCCGCGATTGCAACGGGCGCCCTTACTTTGCTGTTAGTAGACACGCAGGTATTTAGCCTATTTAAGTTTCACCTTAACCCTACTGTGTGGCGTTTATTGCTAGAACAAGCCCAAGCTGAAGAAGCCTCGGGCTGGGGCTGGCTGTTTGTATGGGTGCCGCTGCTATTTTTATTTGAACTCTGGCTTGCTTCTTGGTTATGGCGCTGGAGTCAACGTCGCCGCCGCAGCTTAACATTACCGTTATCGGTACCATTATTAGCTTGTTTCTTTTTAACCCATAGCTTGCATATTTGGGCTGATGCCTTGGTATATGCCCCTATTACTGAGCAAAAAGCTAATTTTCCGCTGTCTTACCCCATGACCGCCAAAAGCTTTTTAATAAAACAAGGCTGGTTGGACGAAGATCAATATCGGCAGTTATCACAGCAAGCCGAAGATAACCCCACGCGCACGCTTAATTATCCCCAGCGTCCCTTAAGTGTAACGGCGCCTGATCAGCCCCCCAATATATTATTGGTCGTGGCCGATGGGTTACGCGCTGATCAGCTTGATGCGATTACCATGCCTAATCTCAACCGGTTTGCACATAGGCACTTACGCTTTAACGATCATTTAAGTGCGGGTAATCAAACTGAGTCAGCATTATTTAGTCTGTTTTATAGCCTCCCAAGTCGCTACCAGCACGACATGGTGCAAGAAAACATGGCGCCAGTATTGATCGATGAATTACAGCGTCAAGATTATCGCTTTGGCTTATTTGCCAGTGGCGGCCTTGATAGTGCGTTATATAAAGAGGCTATTTTTTCTAGCTTACGTCATCGCACCTTTGACAATGCTCAAGGTGGAGCACTAGGCGATCAGCAAGCGGTGACTGAGTTTATGCAGTGGCAAGCACAGCAAGATAGTGCACGCCCGTGGTTTTCATTTGTTTATTTAGATGCCTTAAACTCCCTCGATTTACCCGAGCAGGTTGAAGGACCTTTTCAGCCAGCTATTAAACAGTTAAACCCCGCCTTGGCGTATCAAAGTGAGCAGCAAGAAGCCTTGTTTAATCGCTATCGTAATTCAGTATTTTATACCGACCGCCTACTTGGAACACTGTTATCGTTTAACCAAGGTGTCAGTGAGCGTGACACTTTGATTATTGTGACTTCTGGCCATGGCATGGAGTTTAACGATAATGATAACAATACATGGGGCTTTGGTAATGCATATTCGCCGGCCCAACTCAAGGTGCCACTGGTGATCAGCTGGCCTGGGCGATCACAACCGGCAAGTTTTGAGCACCCCACCAGTCAATTAGATTTAATCCCAAGCTTAATGCAGCGGGTGTTAGGTGTAAAAAACCCAACGCGTAGCTATACCACCGGACAATCGTTATTTAAAGTCGATAGTGACAGGTGGCGACTTGCGAGCGATGCGAATGAATACGCCATTTACCAGCATCAAGACATTACCTTGTTTAATCGTCGGGGAGATATGCAGCGATTACGTGCTAAAGACTATCGACAAGAATCAGATGATAGCCCTGAATTATCTTTGCTGTTGCAGGTGATGAGCGACTTAAATCGCTTTCAAGGGGATTAACTACAGCGCCGAGCGCCAAGCACCAAGCACCAAGCAACTTCATAAAAAAGTAGTGTGTTGGTTAGGAGTTATACCAATCTAAGTAAGTATATGGTCAGTTTGTATTAAGTAAAAAACTAAGGACTATTTTTGCCACGCAAGACACGGAAAAAGGCAAGAGCGAAAAGTGACAACGACTCAAATACTGCTAATGGTAAGGGCTCCCCTACTAATAGTTGGGTGTTTGGCTCTAACTCTATAAAGTCGTTTCAGAACTTATCTCTACTGTTCCGTGTTCTTCCGTGGGTTCCGTGGCGAAAATTTTTGATCAGTTAGTTTTCCAGCTTGGTATTAGCTGGGTCCTGGGCGCTTGGCGCTTTATTTTAATCCTCTAACATGCGGCGGGCTTGCCAAAAGCGGCTACGCCAATAGATATTATCGAGTCGAGAAATTGTCACGCCTACACTGGATGAGGCATGGGCAAATTTTCCCTCCCCGACATAAACACCGTTATGGCGTCTATTACGCCCAGTGCGGAAAAATACCACATCGCCAGGCTGTAATTCAGCTTTGGGAACTAGGCGGCCCACTTCCACTTGTTGATGGGTACTGCGCGGCAAGCTCATATCATAGACTTCTTGATATAGCGTTTGGGTAAAGGCCGAGCAATCCATGCCTTGATCATCACTACCGCCAAAACGATAAGGCACTCCCCGCCAGCGCTGATAAGCTTGACGTAAACTACGAGCATGATTAAACGCAGGCTTAGGCTCGGTACTAATCGTGTAGGTTAGCGTCGATACCAATGGAGGCGTTGGCTTTTTCTTCGGGCTGCTGCTACAAGCGGCCAATAGCAGTATGCTGATACATACACTTATCTTTTTCATCGAGAACATAGCAACCCACAGTGAATAAAGTACCTGTTTAAGGAAGATAGCATCACACGCTAATTAATATTAACAATTAGATAGTAGAGCAGAACGTGAGAGGTTTGCAAAAATAATATGAGTAAAAACAAGGCTACGAGTACCCAGATACTTATTTGTGATGCGGATCATCTTATATTACCTCACTATGCCCAGCGCCTACTGTCACCGCCTGAGCGGACACGCCTTGAAAACATGAAAAGTCCCCAACAAGCCAAGCTCTTTTTGTTAGGTCGTTATTTACTGCGCCAGCTACTGGCTCCCGTGCTGCAACAAGCACCCGAACAGCTTGATATTCGCCTTGATGATAAAGGCAAGCCTCAGCTTGCTGACTCGGGCTGGCATTTTAATATTAGCCACAGTGCTAATCTATTAGTGATCGCGTTTGGCAACCAAGGTCAACTGGGGATTGATATAGAAGGCCGTCATTTATCTGAGCTACAAATTCAGCGTTTAGCTAAGCGTTATTTTGCTCCTGAAGAGCAAGCTTGGCTGAGCAAAGACCATACTCAGGCACGCTTTTTACAGCTGTGGACCATTAAAGAGGCCGTACTTAAAGCCCACGGCGGCGGTATTGCCAATAACCTGAGTGCAGTACAATGGCACCCTTTTGAGCCTATTGCTCATTTTGAGAAAGCCCAATATCAGCTGCATTTATATCAAGCCCAACACAATCGAGTAACTTTAGCTCATCAGCACGCAGCCACCCTTGATTTAAATAAAGATACTATTCACCCACTTAAGCTGTCCGATTTACCCTTTACGCTTGAAATTAGTGGCCCACAGCCCAATTTAAGCTATAGCGTTTAACTATTACTACTCCTGCTGAGCGAGACTTTTATGATCATTGATATTACCGTGCAAAACTTTCAGCAAGCCCTGCTGGATGCCTCTAACACTAAAACGGTGGTGGTGTTTTTTCATGCTCAAGCCGTGCCCGAGTGCCAGGCAATGGCGCCAATAGTAGAGCGCTTAATTGGTAGCGACAGTCAGCATATCGATTTAGCACGAGTCAATGTTGAAGACCCACAACTACAAAGCCTAGCGTCACAGCTGGGGCTGCAAGCCCTACCAGCCATGGTGGCTTTTAAAGACGGTCAGCCCGTAAATGTGCTAGAAGGCCCTCAAGATGAAGCGGCCATTCATCAGTTTTTGCAGCCCTATCAGCCTAATGAGGCCGAGTTACTATTAGAGCAAGCTAAGCAAATGTTAGGCATGGACCCCAAAGGGGCGTATGGCTTATTACAGCAGGCTCGCGCATTAGAAGATAGCGCCACCCTTCGTCTGTATTTAGCCGAGTGTGCTCTTGCGCTCAATAAGCTCGATGAAACCAAGCAGTTATTAGCCACTGTAGGGATGGCGGATCAAGATAGCCAATATCAGCATATTCAAGCTCGATTAAAGCTTGCTGAAGAAGCCGCCGACAGCCCTGAGCTTCGCGAATTAGAGCAAAAACTGGCCGCTGAGCCAGACTCACTGTTATTAAAAGAAGAATTATCGGTATTATTATTTCAGGCCGGTAAGCAAGAAGAGGCCTTACAGTTATTGATTGAGGTTTTACAAAAAGACTTGGCGTTTGGTGAAGCCAGAAAACGCTTTTTAGATATGATCACGACTATGGGCGCCGATCCTATTGCCTCTAAATTCCGCCGCAAACTTTATAGTATGCTTTATTAACAGACAGCGCTAGGCGCCAAGCGCCTAGCTAAAAGCCCCGAGCCTTTAGGCTTGGGGCTTTTACTTAGCTTGGTGCTGGACGCTTAGCTCAGCGCTGATAATTACCAACTGCTGGCAATCACTAGTATCACTAACAGTGGGCACACAATGCGCACATACCAAGGCCAAATTCGCCAGAAGGTACTGTTAGCGAGCTCAGGAGCGCCTTGTACAAGCTCGGAAAATAACTTGGCACGACCCCACATCCAGCCCCCCAGCAACACAAAACCTAACCCGACTAAGGGTTGAATTTGCTGAGTCGATAGGCGAATAACAAAACCAAATAAGCTGCCAAAGTTAAAACAAATAATCACACTTACCAAGGCCAGTACGCCACCAATAAGCCAGGTCATTATTGGCCGTGTGGCGTTAAAGCGCTCTGTGCTATAAGACACTGGCACTTCCA
>NZ_JBQDEX010000129.1:0-6418 GCF_052084945.1 Oceanisphaera sp. | reverse complement strand
TGTCAAACCCACACTGTTTGGCAGATACTCTTGTTCTGTTTGTCCGTAGTACAAATTAGAAAATTGATTGACGTTAATCAGTGTCGACACCAAAGTCAGTAGTGCCAGCGCTAAGGCGACAAAAGCAATAAAAACGGTACCTAACTTAAATTTTTGCATGGCAGCTCCCCAATAACCATATGACGTCCAACACCCACAAGGCAGATAAACAGTCAATAACAAATATCAATAACAGCTTATTACCCACTGAGGATAATGCAGATATCAAAAGGCGTTAGACCATATCGGCCGTGCAGCTGAAACTTGAATTAAAAGTCACTTTTTTACTAAACTAAACGTGTGCATGTACGTTTATCGCCCTGATAAGAGAGCCACAATGGCTTGCTCGGCCAATAACACTCGGTTAATCTGAAGAACAAGAGTCAACATATAAACCATTCTGCGCCGCTCGCCTGTGTTAGCGTTCTATATTTGGCGGTGCCCTTGGTTAAGGAGCAAGCCGATGTCAGCAAAACAAGTTAAGCAGGAACTCACTCTCAATAATGATGTTCGCGCTCTTACAGACACTCAGCGCATATCAGAAACTATAGTACAAAATGAAGCAGGTGATTACATACTGTTGCGCCATGACGATGTAGTTAACGCCGCGCTAGATGATGAACGCTTTTCTAGTCAAGTATCGCGTTTTGTACAAATACCCAATGGCTTAGATGGCCAAGAGCACAATAAATATCGACAACTAATAGACTGCTATCTAAGCGCAGCAGCACTCACGCCTTTTATTACCACGTTTAGCCAAGTGGCTAACGATTTAGTACGATCATTACCTACAAAAACCGTGCTTAACGCTGTCAGCGACATAGGTGCTGTGTTTGCTGTACGTGCTCAGTGTGCTTGGTTGGGGTGGCCTGCGGAGTTAGAACCCACTCTTTTACAGTGGATGCGTGACAACCATAGTGCTAACCGCGCCCAAAATAACAGCCAAATGGCGACAGTAGCGCAAGACTTTGATCAAATTATCCGCTCTGTAATCGAGCCTCGCCGCCACCTAACAGCCAACCGTTCTCTTTTAGATACCGATGATGTGACTTCACGTTTATGCAAAGACACTGTAGACGGCCGGTTACTAACAGAGTCTGAATTAATCTCTATTTTACGAAACTGGACAGGCGGCGACTTAGGATCACTGGCGCTATGTGTGGGGGTTATTGTGGCCTATTTAGTCAAACACCCCGCTTATGCTCAACGCTTATCTCATGCTCCCGATGCTGAACTTGATGCTGCAATTGATGAAATATTACGCATTGATGACCCTTTTGTGTCAAATCGGCGTATCACCCGTTGCCCAGTAACCATTGGCAAACACGTGATACCATCAGGGGCGCGAGTGCATCTTAACTGGACGTCTGCTAATCGTGACCAAGCCGTTTTTGGTGATAATCAGTTTGCCCCTAACGCTAACGCGGCCCATAACTTAGTGTATGGCGTGGGTAAGCATGTTTGTCCCGGCCGGCTATTATCAAGCTTACAACTAAGAGTGATCACCCAAGCACTGCTCACTCAGGTAAGCTCATTCACGCAAGCGCCCAAACTGAAAATGGTGCGCGAGCAAGCCCCTCTTGGAGGCTATAATCAAGTGCCAGTAATATTAACCGCTCACGCTGAGCCTGGCACAAACCAAGTATAACATTAGGGGCAAGCCCCCTTGTACCTGTTATACAGTGCGCTCATTCAGTGGCCAGCATATTTAACTTTTTCTTAGAAAGTGATCACTAACTGCTGTATTTACGACGGTAAATGCGTACTATAAGCTGCTTGATTATGATGTTCTGCGTACTTTCATCCTCACGCCGTTCACCATCACTAGCCAAATTAGCACCCTTAACGAGTGCATCAAAAAATCACATAACAGACGTTTGATAAGCGGTTATTCAGCCCTTATCAAGTTAAATTCGTATGCGTGATATCTTAGTGGTATTGCGCGCAACGCTAAGAGCTTAAGTATGTTAGTTGTAGCAGCACTAGGCGGAAATGCCTTATTACAGCGCGGTGAGCCGCAAACAGCACAAGTACAGCGCGACAATGTCAAAGTTGCCGCGCGCGCTTTGGCAGAAATAGTTAAAGCTGGCCATCAGCTCGTGATCACTCACGGTAACGGCCCTCAAGTAGGACAACTGGCATTACAATGTGCCGCTTTTAGCCCAAATGAACATCACCCAATGGATGTCTTGGGCTCACAAACCGCCGGTATGATTGGTTATTTAGTTGAGCAAGAGCTGGGTAACGTCCTAAAAAATGAGTTGCCCATAGCTACCTTGCTCACTCAGGTGGTGGTTGATCAGAACGATCCGGCCTTTCAAACTCCAACTAAATTTATTGGCCCTGTTTACAATAAAGAAGAAGCCCACGAAAAGGCAGAAAAAGCCGGCTGGCAAATTGCGCAAGATGGCGATAAATGGCGTCGGGTGGTGGCCTCACCAAAACCAACAGAAATACCCGACCTGCAAGTGATTAAATCGCTAGTTGATCAAAAAGTAGTGGTTATTTGTAACGGTGGTGGCGGTATTCCGGTGGTACGAGATACCAATAATAATTTGCAAGGCATTGAAGCAGTAATCGATAAAGATCTTTCTACTGCATTCTTAGCTAAGCAATTAGGCGCAGACGCCATGGTATTATTAACCGATGTTGAAGCGGTATACCATGGCTTTGGTACGCCACAAGCAAAGCCATTACATACCTTAACGGTGGCTGAAAGTAATGCGATGAATTTGCCCGCAGGTTCCATGGGCCCTAAAATTAATGCCGCTTGCAACTTTGCTGAGTCTGGAGGCTTTAGCGCCATTGGCCGCTTGTCTGATGCCTTGGCACTGTTGGCAGGTACCGCGGGTACCCATATCATTAAAGAACACACAGCGTAGTAGCGCTATTCACCCGCGATAATTCAGTGCGCTAATGAATAAGCCGCCTACATCATGTGAAGGCGGCTTTTTTTATGCTATTAAACGGCACTTATTATTTTTTACGGCTACTCGTCACTGTCGTTTTTTGTGTTTCGTATTTTTTCTGCTCGTTTTTCAAGTGGTGCTGCCAAGGCCAAAATAATAAGGGTAAATAAAGTACCCAGCAAGGCCACTCCCAAGCTCCCCAAGCCCACTGCCACACCAATGGCTGCGGTCATCCATACTCCTGCAGCAGTAGTAAGACCTTTAATCGCTTGTTGGCTGTCTAGTTTTAAAATGGTACCCGCGCCAATAAAACCAATGCCCGTCACCACACCCTGAATCACCCGCGACTGCGCATCTAAGGTCATGCCCACCCCTGAACAGGCCAAAATAAACACAGCTGTGCCTAAACAAACTAAAATATGGGTACGTAGCCCGGCCGGTTTTCCTGCTTTTTCGCGCTGAAAGCCAATAATGGCGCCCAATAACGAGGCCGCTAGTAAGCGCATTAAAATATGCGCCAGCTCTCGTTCACTGGGTATGCCGTGGACTAATGCTTCCCAAAAAATATCCATTACAACTGCCTATTTGCGTTTAATCGAATAAGTCTATCTTAAACTTGGCTTAAATATAGCTTGTCGTCGTGCTACTTCCCGTATGCTGCCAGTTAAAAATACACTTCTCTGTGTTATAGGCCAATTAACAAAGCACAAAGCACGTTAAACCCTGTTATGCCAGTCTAAAAAACTAACTGATCAGGCTCTATGACTTCTGTAAGGTCGATTTCAATCGAGTAACAACCATAGCAAAGCCTAAAGGGGTCGAACAGAGTATCTACGCTCGGGGTAGATTGGTACTATTGCTGTAGGTGACTGATAATATATGAGCTAACAATAGCGGCACCGACTTGCCTACAAAGCAGGCTTTGCTATATTTCTCTCTTTTTTGAAAGGAGTATTGATAGTGAGAAAATATAAAAAGGGCACATTGCGAACCAGCATACATCACCACGCTGAGTCGATCGGCAACCTATTAGGAGAAGTCTTTCACTATCTTGCTCTATTTGCCATCGGCGGCATGACCGTATGGGCAGGAACCATTGCGGCATTAGACATGTTTGATAAAGGAGCCGCCTCCATTGATGATATTTTGCTGCTGTTTATCTATTTAGAGCTGGGTGCCATGGTGGGTATTTACTTTAAAACCAACCACATGCCGGTACGCTTTTTAATCTATGTGGCCATTACTGCCCTAACACGCATGATGATCTCTGATATCTCACATCATAACGAGCCCGATATGGGCGTACTGTATATCTCAGGTGCTATTTTATTATTGGCCTTCGCAGTATTAGTTGTACGCTATGCCTCAGCACGTTTTCCTGGCGTTCAACCAGCCACTAAAACGCATCACGTGAATGATGAAAGTCACGAAGGCACAGAGCCATAAAACTTAAACCTAATAGGGATTAAACATTAGGCAGGCCTCACTGCCTAAAACGCCATTAAGCACCCTCACCGGCATCGCGAATACGCTCACGGCGCTCATACTCTTCTTCCATTGCCGCATTAATTTCGTCTAATACCGAACCAACATCGGCATGCTTACCGTCGTCTTCAAACTCGCCACTTAAGATAGAGTTAGGTGTTAATTCGCCCTCTTTAAACAGCACCCACATTTCTTTTGCATATTGGGTATGCAATAGCGCTGGTGCAAAACTGCCATAATAGCGACGCATATTGTTAATATCCCGTGCTAGCATTGCTTGTGCGCTATTATTGGCGGCAGCATTTACTGCTTGGGGTAGGTCAATGACTACAGGGCCATCGTCATCTACCAGCACATTAAACTCAGATAAGTCGCCATGAATAATACCTGCACACAGCATTAACTTAATGTAGTGCATCATAAGGGCATGATCTTCAATGGCCTGTTCAGCCGACATGGTCACCTCACCTAACTGCGGGGCAACATCACCCTCGCCGTCGGTCACAAGCTCCATCAGCAAGACTCCGTCTACGCAGCCAAACGTTTCTGGTACACGCACGCCCGCTGCGGCTAAACTTGCTAACGCATTCACTTCAGCATTTTGCCACATTTGTTCTTGTTGTTGGCGGCCATAATTAGAGCGTTTTTCCATGGCTCGCGCTTGGCGGCCATTACGTACTTTGCGCCCTTCATTATATTGAGCGGCTTTTTTAAAGCTGCGTTTAGCGGCATCTTTATACACTTTGGCACAGCGAATATGCTCACCACAGCGCACAACAAAAACGTCAGCTTCTTTCCCACTCATGAGCCGACTGAGTACGGCATCAATTAAGCCGTCATCAACGAGCGGCTGTAAACGTTTAGGTATTTTCACAGGCGACCTGCTACGTAAATTTGACTATTCATCATCATATTTTGCGGAATATTCGTCTCTATCAAAGGCAGATAAACAGGGTAGCATTTTTCACAGTATAAAAGTGTTGCTACCCAAGCCTTGCTCTTAAACTAAGGCGGGCTCGGTGTGATACCGAGCCCGCCAAATGGAGTGATACATTAACTCACCTCCGTACTAGCGCGAATATTACTTGGCGCGCTTGCCCCGTAATGTTTTCTTTTTGGGGCCAGTTTCTTTCGGGTTATGATTTTTTTTCACATGTGCTCTCGCCGCCCCGCCACTGCTGGTCTCATCTAGCGATTTAGCACGGCGTGGTTTCCCTTTAGGCCTAGTATCACCTGTATTATCTAAATCAATCACAGTTTCGCTGGCCCGGTTTGAGCGACCAGTGATCACCTTGCGTGACAGGCTTTTTAACAATGAACCGCGGCTTGTAACCTCAAAGCCCGGTTTAATAATGCGGTTCACTTGGCTGCCAATTAGCTTTTGAATGCGCTCTAGGGCTTGTTCTTCTTCGCGGCTAACAAACGAAATGGCGGTACCTCTGGCGCCAGCACGGCCAGTACGACCAATACGGTGTACATAATCTTCTGGTAGATATGGCAAATTAAAGTTCACCACATAATCAAGGCCTTGAATATCTAAGCCGCGAGCGGCCACTTCAGTGGCGATAAGTACCTGTATTTTGGCTGATTTAAAATCAGCTATCGCACGGCGGCGAGAGCCTTGGCTTTTATCCCCATGGCACACAGCGGCGGCAACTTTGCTCTTTTTTAATCCCGCTAACAGCCTGTCGGCCTGCTCTTTGGTACTGGTAAACACCAACACCTGATACCAGTTTTCTTCTGTCAGTAACTGTTCAAAAAGCTCAATTTTACGGCTTTCTTCAACCGGATACACTGCATGCGTCACGGTGTCTGCGGTACTATTAATTTTAGCGACACGAATTTGCTGGTGATTGGTCAAAATTTTATGAGATAGCTCATTCACAGCCGGTGACGTAGTTGCAGAAAACAGCAAGGTTTGGCGCTTGGGTGAGGTCAGTTGCATGACCTTCAGCACATCGGTAATAAAGCCCATATCCAACATA
>NZ_JBQDEX010000128.1:0-6427 GCF_052084945.1 Oceanisphaera sp. | reverse complement strand
TGTGCCTCATGTAGGGCCCCATTCATTGGACCAAAAACCTCACCCTAACCTACCAACGGTCGATTGAAATCGACCCTACCCCCAAAAAAACTAGGTTGAGCTTCATGTAGGGTCCAATTCATTGGACCAAAACCTCACCCTAACCTACCACCGGTCGATTGAAATCGACCCTACCTCCCCCAAAAAAACTAGGTTGAGCTTCATGTAGGGTCCAATTCATTGGACCAAAACATCCCCCTAACCTAAAACCGGTCGATTGCAGTCAACCCGACACCTCAAACCTTCTTCAGATCTGCTCCCTATTTTTCTGTGGGTTCCTGCAATAATAAAAAGCAAAAAGGGAGCCTAGGCTCCCTTTTTCTACTGAACTTTGTTCGTTACATTACTTAACGAACTCAACGCCTTTATCGATATCACCTTTTAGGGTGTCTAGCATTTCGTTCATGGCTTTTTCTTCAAACGCACTTAGCTCGCCATAAGGCAATACTTTTTCTACGCCATTCTTACCTAATAGTACAGGCTGAGCGAAGAACTGTGCGTGCTCGCTGCCACCTTCTACATAAGTACACTCAACAACGTCGGTTTCGCCTTCCATCGCCTTCACTAACGACAGAGCAAAACGACAGGCTGCTTGACCCATAGATAAAGTCGCAGAACCACCGCCTGCTTTAGCTTCAACCACTTCGGTACCGGCATTTTGAATGCGGTGAGTCAGTTTCTCTATTTCTTCATCAGAGAAAGACACGCCTTCAACCTGAGATAGCAACGGCAAAATAGTCACGCCGCTGTGGCCACCAATAACAGGCACATTCACATCAGCTACGTTCAAGCCTTTGGCTTGTGCAACAAAGGTTTCAGCACGAATAATATCGAGCGTCGTAATACCAAACAGCTTGTTTTTATCGTATACACCGGCTTTTTTCAGCACTTCAGCTGCAATGGCTACCGTGGTGTTAACGGGGTTGGTAATAATGCCAACACAGGCGTTAGGGCAAGTAGTGGCCACTTTTTCAATTAGGTTTTTTACAATGCCAGCATTCACGTTGAATAAGTCGGCACGATCCATGCCAGGCTTACGTGCAACACCTGCAGAAATCAATACGATGTCGGCACCTTCTAATGCGGGTGTTGGATCTTCACCACCAAAGCCGATAACTTCAACGGCTGTTGGAATGTGGCTTAGGTCGGCGGCAACACCTGGGGTAACGGGTGCGATATCGTACAGGCTTAATGCAGAACCGGCAGGCAGGTTATTTTTTAATAGCAGGGCCAGAGCTTGGCCGATACCACCGGCGGCTCCAAGTACGGCAACTTTCATATCTGAACTCCGTTATTATTTGAATTGTTAGACGTTTCCTAATGCTTTAGCAACATAGCGAATGCTCCAGAAAAACACAATAGTTAACACAATGTGAAATCTATATTTTGTGAGGTCAAGCAACCCCCGCCACTCATTACTACCCCTGAACAAGCAACGCAGGCTAATGAAGCATTACACTTAATAGTTTTTCATTAAGAGTGCGTTTGAAAACGCAGAGCTTTTTGCTCTAACATTCTAAATAGCAGCGTTAAAATACCATTTAAAATCAAATAAATAGCGCCCGCTAACCCAAACACCGCCAAGGTATCGTAAGTTTGGCCATTAATACGTTGCGCCAAGCCCATTATTTCCATAATAGAGATAGTACTGGCCAGCGAGCTGCCCTTGAGGACTAACACTACTTCGTTAGAGTAAGCTGGGATCACCCGGCGCATAGCATGACGTAACTTCACACTCAGCGTTTGCCAGTGCGTCATACCTAATGCTTGGCAGGCTAAGGTTTCTCCTTTGGGTATCGCCTCAAGCGCCCCTTTAAATAACCGACAGGTGTAGGCTCCTGCATTTAGGCCCAATGCCACAATGGCACAAAACATCGGCTCTCGGAGGTAAACCCACATCCAGCTGTCTTTAATCCAATCAAACTGGGCAGGGCCGTAATAGACTAAGAATATTTGCACCAATAAAGGGGTACCAGTAAATAGCAGCAAATAGCCTTCGGTGAGCTGTGCCAACACTGGAATATTTTGCTCTAATACCCAAGTTAAAATAAGTGCAATAACTAGCCCCAATAACAAACCGGCTGCGGTTATTTGTAGAGTAATCTTTACCCCTTGTAGCAAAGTTGGTAAGTAGCCAAACCAGTCACTGCTCACGAGCCAATCAATCATAACGCGTCACCCGAGTTCGCAACCGCTTTAGCCCCTGGGAGCTCACCACTGTAATGGCCAAATAAATAAGCGCAGCTATGCCATACCAAGTAAAAGGCTCATAGGTACGAGAAGCCACCGCTTTAGCTTGATACATTAAATCGTGCACCCCAATCAAAGACACCAGTGCCGTGTCTTTTAATAATACCAACCACTGGTTACCTAAGCCCGGCAGCGCATGACGCCAAGTTTGCGGCAGCACAATGTGCACAAACGTATAAAACCGAGGTAAACCCAGCGCTTGTGCCGCTTGGCGCTGGCCACTATGTACAGCCTTAAGAGCGCCGCGCAAGGTTTGCGCAGCATAGGCGGCAAACAGCAACGAAAGCGCCGTCACACCACACCAAAACGGGCTAAACTCAATGTATTGATCAGTTATTAAAAATAACACTTGGGTGGAGCCAAAATAAATAAAGAACACCACCAAAATTTCGGGAAGACCACGCAAAATAGTGGTGAGTAATGTCACCGGCCAGCGCACTAGCGCAAAGCGGCTCATTTCTCCACCACAAAATAGCATGGCCAATACCAACCCCACGACTAATGACATCAATGCCAGCCCTAAGGTCATTAGGCTGGCATTCATTAGATGAGTGAGCATCTTACTGAGGGAAGTACTGTTGATAGAGGGCGTCGTAGGTGCCGTTCTCTTTTAGCGCGCTCAAGCCTTGGTTAAGTTGGTCGAGCAACTCTTGATTACCCTTAGTAACCGCAATACCAAAACCGGTACCAAAGTAGTCATCATCGGTAATACGATCACCTAACACCGTATAGCCTTCGTTTTTCGTTAACCAATCCCCCACCACAGCAGTGTCAGCAAAAACCGCTTTAATACGACCATTGCTCATATCGAGTAAGGCATCTTGCACACTTTGGTAAGGGCGCGCGGTAATACCTTCAACTTCTAACTTATCTTGAATGTATTTTTGGTGTGAGGTGCCGTTTTGCACACCAACTGTTTGTTTCTTGAGCTTCTCAATAGTAGAAACTTTACCTGCTGGAATCACAAATACCGCAGAGTTTTCATAGTAAATATCACTAAAGTCAACTTGCTTAGCACGCTCAGGAGTAATGTCCATGGCGGCAATAGCAGCATGATAACGACGAAACTTAAGACTTGGGATCAAGCTGTCAAAGGCCTGATTATGAAAGCTGCACTCCATGGCTTGCACGTCACAAATTGCTTTGGCTAAATCAATATCAAAGCCTTGCATTTCATTGTTCTCATCCACAAACTCAAAGGGAGCGTAAGCGGCATTCGTCACAAACTTAACTTCGTCGGCTTGTACAGCCCCAGTGGTGGCAAGTAGCGCCAAAGAGAGTAATGTTTTCTTCACGGTAATGTCCTTATTGTTATTCAGTCGTTCAGTATCATTGAGGTATCAATGTAGGCCGTTCACTCACGGCGAAAAACCTGCCGTTACAAACCGTATTCAATCTTTTGGCCAGCTCATATACAGTCATAGAGTCCGTTAAAGTGCAACAGATAAATAGGCTTTTTGTTATTAGACGGCTTTGCTTTTTCTGTTTTTTCGTACAGGTTAATGCGTTAAAAACTCTGTAAACCTTGGCGTATTAGGGTGGTGCAGTATGTCGGCATCACCGTATTCAATGAGTCGACCTTGTTCAAGGTACGCCACCTTGCTGGCCACTTTATGGGCGAAGCTCACTTCATGGGTCACCACCACTTGGGTAATGCCGGTTTTGCCCAGCTGCAAAATAATATCTGCTACTTCTTTGGTAATTTCCGGATCCAGTGCCGCTGTGGGCTCATCAAACAGTAACACCGCAGGATCCATCATTAAGGCTCGGGCTATGGCGACCCGCTGTTGCTGGCCGCCCGATAAGGCCCCTGGCCAAGCATGAAGTTTGTCACTCAGCTTAAGCTGGCTTAGTAGCTGTGCAGCTTTCTGTTGTGCCTGCTTTTTATTCATCCCCAGTACTTTAATCGGGGCTTCTAGCAAGTTTTGCTCTACCGTAAGATGAGGCCACAAATGATATTGTTGAAACACCATACCCACCTGACTTCGCAACAGCTGAGCGCGCTTATTCAAGCGCCCCGCTTGTGCATCAGGAAAATGAAAGCTTTGCCCTGCTATGGTCAACTGACCTTCATCTGGAATATCCAGTAAGTTCATTAACCTTAGTAAAGAGCTTTTACCTGCACCACTTGGTCCAAGCAGAACTAACGTCTCACCTGCATCGCATTTTAAGGATACTTGGCTTAAAATTTCCTGACCAGACCAAGACTTACAGATACCGCTGAATTCTATGCCCATGCGCTATATTCACATCATATGTCAGAGTGTTGAACTGATTTTATTTTGCATGGCTGTTAATGCAAGCTAATTTTGCATTCTTATGCAATATAAATGACTAATCCTTGATAAAAAACCATGACGGATAGACAATATGCCTTATTCAACCATGCTCAGTCGGCTGCAAAAAATGAACGAAAAACAAGAACATCTGGTTAAGGTATTTAAAGCCTTACTCAACGAGGAACGTTTTGGTTCGCAGGCAGAAATTGTGACTGCGCTGCAGGATGCAGGGTTTGATAGCATTAACCAATCGAAAGTGTCGCGCATGCTTAGCAAGTTTGGCGCGGTACGCACGCGCAACGCCAAAATGGAAATGGTGTATTGCCTGCCCGTTGAGCTGGGAGTCCCCACCTCAAGCAGCCAGCTAAAAAACTTAGTGCTGGATGTAGGCCATAACAGTGCCTTAATCGTTATTCACACCAGTCCAGGGGCCGCCCAGCTGATCGCGCGCATGCTCGACTCTTTGGGCAGAGCCGAAGGTATTCTGGGTACCATAGCCGGTGACGATACGATTTTTATCACCCCCACCCACGACACTCCCATTGCCACCTTGCATAAAAACGTACTAGAGCTGTTTGAACCTTAAGGGCAGCGCCGAGCGCCAAGCGCCCGGCACCAAGCTTAAAGAAACACACAAGTTTTTTTTTCGTATCGCGATCGACGTAAAGCGTACCGCCGCCTGTTCCATGGATTGCCGCGTCGCAGCACTCCTCGCAATGACAGATAAAAAGCGGTACGTCTAACGCTGTACGCACTACGTTAAAGGAAACACACCGGTTTGGTTTTACGTACGGCGTACGGCGTATGACGTAAGGCCGTGCTTTACGCG
The DNA here is from genome assembly GCF_052084945.1 of Oceanisphaera sp. NCBI lineage: Bacteria > Pseudomonadati > Pseudomonadota > Gammaproteobacteria > Aeromonadales > Aeromonadaceae > Oceanisphaera > Oceanisphaera sp. The sequence continues at coordinate 1,030 of NZ_JBQDEX010000128.1, read as the reverse complement.
CCTTTAGTGCTTAACCATTCTTCTGATGGTGCAAAAAAGGCGGCGCCGGTTTCGGCTTGAGTGAACAGGGTTAAGTGATCGAAATGACCTTGTTCGTCGGGCACAAACATGCTGCTCAGTATGCGCTCAAAGTGTGTGGGAGTATGGCAGCACGAAATAAATACCAAACCTTGGGCGTTGGCTGCGCCCCAGGGCATGCTTTGGCGCAAAATTTCCATGCTGTTACCAGCATCATCTTTGAGGCTAGTGCGTTTGGTGTGGGCCGTGGGCGCTTTGTCGGCTGAGGCATACTCGATATTGTCGAGCTTGGTGCGGCCGTAAATATCTTCTTGCGCTTTAATGGCGAGCTTTTCCCAGCGCGCCATTTTGTGCTTATAGCTTTGCACATGCACATAGCTGCCACCGGCAAAAGGGCCGTCTTGGACTAACGCAACTTGCCCACGATCGTCACCTTGCGGATTTTCGGTACCATCAACAAATCCGGTAACATCACGCATATCTAAATAGCGAAAGCCTTGGCGCTCTTCTTTAAGCTCAGCAAGGCCGGCTAACAGCGCCATTACTTCTTGCTGCGCAATATAGGCAATATCAAGTCTATCGGCTCGCAGCTGAAAAAATAAGTCAAAGGGAGTTTCTGGGGCCACGCGCTGACCTTGCTTTTGTGCCGGAAAGCCACGCAACTCTGTAGGTCTCGCATTGGGGTACAAGGCATCCCACGCCTGCTCGCCAATGGCAACTAAGCCAGAAAAGGCAGCATCAGGGTACGTTTGTGTGATCTTTTGCCATAAAGCTGGCACCTTAGCCAAGGCATCTGTGACCTTAGCGTATTGCTCTGGCAAAATATTAAACATTAAATAATGGGCGTGCAGGTTGGGTTCGGCGCAAATGCCAGCTTGTGCGGTCATGGCTCTCACTCTTTTATTGTTCCAGATGAGGTATTGAACTCGAGCACCAAGCGTCAAGCGCTCAGCGCCAAGCAAAATTCAAACCCAATCATATACCTAACTGTCATCGTTAACAGTGCTACAAG
>NZ_JBQDEX010000127.1:0-6494 GCF_052084945.1 Oceanisphaera sp. | reverse complement strand
GTTCGACTTTTTATACAAACAAAAATAGATCAGTTATTTTTCCAGATTGGTATAAAACTTAGACGCTAATCATCTAAATTTAGCAAAACGCCGACCCTAGGGTCGGCGTTTTTGTTTTATTTTAGTCTTAACTTCCGGCTTCTAGCTTGGTTTGTGGCGCTTGATAAATAGCGTAGATTTCTTCAGCCAAAATTTTAATGCCGGCCTGTACATCGGCTTCTGATTGCGCATAGTTGAGGCGAATACATTCTTTACTGTGCTGCCAGTGTTCATCTTCAATGCCCGGAAAGAAGTAGTGCCCAGGAACCACTAATAGCCCCTTTTGTTTTAAGCGTTCATACAGCTCTTGGCAATGAATAGGTAAGTCTTCAAACCACAGCCATAAAAACAAAGCGCCTTCGGGTTTATGAATATGAAACTGTGGCAGACTAATGGCGGCTTGTAACCAAGTGACTGCTTGTTGTGCTTTGTGTTGGTAGTAAGGCTTAATGACTTCGTTGCTGAGTTTTAGCACATCGCCATTTTCCATCATCGGCAACGTCATGGCAGGCCCCACACTACCCGGTGCCAAGTTGATAATGCCGCTAATATTGGTCATGGCTTTAATTAATTCAGGCTTGGCGACCACAATGCCACAACGCACGCCTGGTAGGCCCAGCTTAGATAAGCTCATACATAAAATGGTATTGTCGTTCCAAAATGGCTTAGCTTCACTGAAGATAATATTAGGGAAGGGCATGCCGTAGGCATTATCGATAAGGAGCGGAATGCCTTTGTCTCGAGCAATCATATCGAGGCGCATCACTTCTTCATCGGTAAGCACGTTACCTGTGGGGTTAGTAGGGCGTGATACACAAATTAATCCGACATCATCACCGACTTCTAAGTTATCGAAATCAACGTGATACTTAAATAGGCCGTCTTCAAGTTGGGTGATAGTGGGCTTGCAGGCCACAAAGTGATCTTCACTGAGTGCCCCGTCACCATAGCCAATATATTCTGGTGCTAATGGAAACAAGACCTTCTTTTTGCGGCCGTCATTAAATTCACCGGCCAATAAGTTAAACAGGTAAAAAAAGGCGGTTTGGCTGCCGTTGGTCAGGGCAATATGTTCAGGACCAATGGCCCAGCCCAACTCGTTTGATAGCAGTTTGGCTAGCGCATTAATGTAGGCATCTTTGCCTTGTGGCCCGTCGTAATTGGCCATGGCTTTAATTAAATCGCCGTTTTTGATCAGCTGTTGTGCTTGTTGGTCAAGGTAAGATAACACCTCAGGAATCGCCGCCGGATTACCGCCGCCGAGCATAATGGTGTTGGGGGTGGTCAGGCCTTGATTAAGGTCGTCCATTAATTGGGTAATACCGGCATGGCGGGTAAATTTTTGGCCAAACGTTGAGAATTCCATGAGATCACTTACCAAACAGAAGAAAAGTTAATAATAATGCTCACGTTATCCGATATCGAATGAGCTGTCGACCAACTAAAAAGCCCCGCACAGGGCGGGGCTTTGAAGAAAGCTGTACGTCGTGCGCCATACGCCGTAAGTTAAAGATCAAAGAGCATATCTGCAACGGAAGAACGCAGAATGACGCGGAACAATAGTGATCAGATCTGAAAGTGATTATTAATGGTAAGAGCTAAACACTCGAACATCACAGAGCGCACTCTTAGCCATTTAAAATCTTAACTCCTTGTCGATCTTATCCCATGTTAATTTTTCCGTGGGTTTTGCGGATTCCGTTGCCAAAATTTCTAGTCTTTAAAGTTATCTACTGCAGCAACGAGATATCTGCAATTTGCAGGAATAGGTTGCGTAGCTGGTTGAGCAGGCTTAAGCGATTTAAACGCAAGGCTTGATCATCCGCCATCACCATTACCTGATCGAAGAAGTTATCGACGCTTTCACGCAAGGTCGCTAACTCGCTTAATGTACTGTTGTAATCGGCATTGGCAAATAGCGGCGTTAGGCGCTCGCTTAATTCGCTTAACTGGGTGGCCAGCGCTTGTTCGGCCGTGTCTTGCAGCAGCGCCGTGTTCACTTGTGCAGGTATATCGCCATCAAACTTAGCCAAAATATTGCCCACCCGCTTATTGGCAGCGGCAAGGGCTGAGGATGCTTCCAGCTTGCGGAACTCGCTCACGGCTTTTACGCGGGCATCAAAGTCGGCGGGGCGAGTCGGACGACGTGCCAATACCGCTTGAATGACATCCACACCATAACCCAAGTCTTGATACCAAGCGCGAAAGCGGCCCAGCATAAAGTCCAACACTTCGGTGGCTGCGTTAGCATTGCTGAGTTTATCGCCGTATAAAGTGCGAGCTTGCTCAATAATAATAACTAAATCGAGGTCGTAGCCTTTTTCAACAATAATACGCAAGGTACCTAAAGCGGCACGGCGCAGGGCAAAGGGATCTTTATCGCCTTTGGGAGTTTGGCCTATGCCAAAAATACCCACTAGCGTGTCCAACTTATCAGCTAGGGCCACAGCGGCAGAAATGTCTTGGCTAGGCAGCGCATCACCCGAAAATCTTGGTTGATATTGCTCTTTTAGCGCTAATGCGACGGCTTCGTCCTCACCGTCGTGGCGCGCGTAGTGCATGCCCATCACGCCTTGCGTTTCGGCAAACTCACCCACCATATCGGTAACTAAGTCACATTTAGACAGCAAGCCGGCGCGCTCTGCACTTGCTTGGTCTGCTCCCATGGCGGCGGCAATAAAGCCCGATAACACACTGATGCGTTCAGACTTTTCTCGTACCGATCCCAGCTGCTTTTGAAACAGCACAGAGTTGAGTTGTTCAAGGCGAGAAGCCAAGCTTGCTTGACGGTCGTTATCAAAAAAGAATTGTGCGTCGGCTAGGCGCGGGCGTACGACTTTTTCGTTACCGGCAATAATTTGGCTGGGATCTTTAGACTCAATATTGGTCACAAAGATAAAAGTCGGCATTAAATTGCCAGCCTGATCGTAGACCGGAAAGTACTTTTGGTCGCCTTTCATGGTGTGTACTAAGGCTTCAGAGGGGACTTCAAGAAAGTTATTCTCAAAGTTGGCAGTCAGCACCACTGGCCATTCAACCAAAGAAGTGACTTCCTCTAATAAATCTTCATCTAAGTCGGCAACTCCACCTGCAGCAGCGGCCGCTTGGGTGACACCTTCTTGAATAATGGCTTTACGACGCTCAAAGTCTGCTAATACCTTGCCGGTATTTTCAAGGGCGCTTAAATAGTCATCGGCGCTCTGTAACTCAAACTCAGACTCGCCCATAAAGCGATGGCCACGCAGGGTGCGTGAAGACTCGACCCCTAACATATTAGCCGGCAATAATTGTTCGCCAAGTAACAAGGTTAACGTGTGCACAGGACGAATAAATTGAATGCTCTTATCACCCCAGCGCATAGCTTTAGGGATCGGCAAATGACTAAGGGCTTTTTCGACCATGCTCGGCAATAAGTCAGCAGCGGCTTTACCTTTAATATCTGCGATATGCAGCAACCACTCACCTTTGTCGGTTTTTAAACGACTGGCCTGGCTGACCTCAATACCGTTGCCACGAGCCCAGCCCATGGCGGCTTTGGTTGGGTTACCGTCGCCGTCAAAGGCGGCTTGTACCGCAGGGCCACGTTTTTCTACCTGCTTATCGGCTTGGGCCAAGCTCAAACCGGTGACGTAAACGGCTAAACGACGAGGAGCGGCATACCAGTGCACTTGTGAAAAAGTCAGATCTGCACTGGTCAGTTCTTGTTTAAGGTTGTCGGCAAAGGCACTACCTAGGCTGCGCAATGCCTTTGGCGGTAGCTCTTCGGTACCCAATTCAACCAGAAAATTCTGTTCAGACATGCTGATCCCTTATTTTTCTTTATTACACATAGGGAAGCCAAGCGCTTCTCGAGAGGCATAGTAGGCTTCGGCAACGGCTTTGGTAAGCGTGCGAATACGCAAGATATAGCGTTGGCGTTCGGTCACCGATATCGCTTTGCGGGCATCGAGCAAGTTAAAAGCATGACCGGCTTTAAGAATGCGCTCGTAGGCGGGCAGCGGCAGCGGTGTGTCTAGTGCTAATAATGCCTGACACTCTTGTTCGCATTGCTCGAAGAAACCAAATAAATGCTCAACGTTAGCGTGCTCAAAGTTATAGGTTGACTGCTCAACTTCGTTTTGGTGGAAAATATCGCCATAGGTGGTTTTACCTAAAGGACCGTCACACCAGACTAAGTCGTATACTGAGTCGACGCCTTGAATATACATGGCTAGGCGCTCTAAACCGTAGGTAATTTCACCTGTGACCGGTTTGCACTCAAGGCCGCCCACTTGCTGAAAGTAAGTAAACTGCGTGACTTCCATGCCGTTTAGCCAGACTTCCCAGCCTAAGCCCCAAGCGCCCAATGTTGGGTTTTCCCAGTTATCTTCCACAAAGCGAATGTCGTGTACTAATGGATCTAGGCCCAGTGCTTGTAAAGAGCCTAAGTAAAGCTCTTGTAAGTTATCGGGGGAGGGCTTGATCACAACTTGAAACTGGTAGTAATGCTGCAAGCGGTTAGGGTTTTCGCCATAACGGCCGTCGGTGGGGCGGCGTGATGGTTGTACATAAGCGGTGGCCATGGGCTCTGGGCCTATGGCGCGCAAGCAGGTCATGGGGTGAGAGGTGCCAGCACCTACTTCCATATCCAGCGGCTGGACAATGGCACAGCCTTGCTGAGCCCAATAATCCTGCAAGGTCAGGATCAGACCTTGAAAGGTATTGATATCGAATTTTTGCATGATGTAAGCGCCTTGCTATAGGTGCGTTCGCAGAGAAACTAAGGGGTAGAGTATACCTCCTGACCCGATACGAATATAGTTTGAATTATAAGGGCAGCGCCGCGCGCGCAGCACCAAGCACCCAGCTAGAACCAAGGAGTGTGTCGATATTACATAGGCCACGGATGTAGAGGTCATCTTTAGTCGGCCGGTTTTACTTAGCACTAGGAGCTGATTTTCACCCCTCACGTACAAAAAAGGAGCGATTATGCTAATCCGTTGTGGTTGGGTTAATGATGACCCCAGGTATCAGGCGTATCACGATAATGAATGGGGCGTACCTGAATATAATAGTCGCGCCTTGTTTGAAAAGCTGTGCCTTGATGGTCAGCAAGCCGGATTAAGCTGGTTTACCATTCTTTGTAAAATACCGAATTACCGAGCAGCCTTTGCTGATTTTGAGCCCTCTCTGATTGCTGACTTTACCGAGCAGGATGTAGAGCGATTAATGGCAAGTCCAAAAGCGGGCATAGTACGCAACCAATTAAAAATTCGCGCTATTATTACCAATGCCCGTGCCTATCTTGCCATGGAGCAAGAGGGCATTAATTTTAGTGCTTGGTTATGGCAATTTGTGGGAGGCCAGCCAGTTATTAACCATTGGCCAACGCTTGAAGCTGTGCCTACTTATACTATAGAGTCTAAAATGATGGCGAAAGCGCTAAAAAAGCGCGGCTTTTCTTTTGTTGGTGACACAATTTGTTATGCCTTTATGCAAGCGGTGGGCATGGTTAACGACCACTTACTTAGCTGTCATTGTCACCCAAGTCGCGTCAACAGCTGACTTTTATAAGTAAGGAAACTTTGTAGATCTGGGCAAGCAAGGCTATATTTGCAAATACTTGTACTTGTTACATATGGAACCTCATTATGAAAAAAATTGGCTTAACGTTAGCAGCAGCACTGGTGCTGTCTGCTTGTACGACAAATCCTTATACTGGCGAGTCACAAGCATCTAAAGCTGCTATTGGCAGCGGTGTTGGCGCGCTTGCTGGTGCTGTTATTGGTGGTGCATCTGCCAGCTCTAGTGACCGCAAAAAAGGTATTTTAATTGGTGCCGCTTCGGGTGCTGCATTAGGTGGTGGCGTGGGCTACTACATGGATGTGCAAGAAGCGAAATTGCGCGATAAAATGCGCGGTACCGGCGTGAGTGTGAGCCGTAATGGCGACAACATCATCTTAAACATGCCAAGCTCAATCACCTTTGCGGTAGACAGCGCCGACTTATCACCTAGTTTTTATAACACCTTAAGTGGTGTGGCTATGGTATTAAAAGAGTATGAAAAAACCTACGTTAACGTAGTGGGCCATACCGATAACACAGGCTCTGCTAGCCATAACCAAGCTTTGTCTGAGCGCCGCGCCGCGTCTGTTGGTCAGTACCTGATCAGCCAAGGTGCAGCAGCTAACCGTTTTAACATTCGCGGTGTCGGCTACAATCAGCCAGTGGCCAGCAACAACACTGCTAACGGCCGTGCGCAAAACCGCCGTGTAGAGATTACCCTAAGCCCAATGCAGTAAGCCTTTATTGCTGATGTAATGGTTTAATCGGTAAACAAAAATGCCCGCAGTTGCGGGCATTTTTTATGGCTGGCACCAGCTATACGCTATCCGAAAAAACTACGGGTGTTTTTATACCTATCGTATTAAATAAGTAGTCAGTTTGTACTGTCTGTAAAAGCCGAACAAAGGGGC
>NZ_JBQDEX010000126.1:0-6591 GCF_052084945.1 Oceanisphaera sp. | reverse complement strand
ACAAAGCGGTTAGCAACATCAGGTTTATCAAAACCAATATCCCCACCGTCAATCACTCCCGACTCGCTATTAATATTTTTAAAATCAAACTGCTGATGATCGAGTAAGTGCGAAGGCACTACATTTTGTATTGCGCTAAACATGCTGGCGATACGACCCGGAAAACGCGCATCCCAATCTTCGAGCATGGCTTTAATATTTTGGCGCTGTAAGTTTTCTTGAGAGCCGCATAAGTTACAGGGAATAATAGGGAAGGCTTTGGCCTGTGCAAAGCTCACTATGTCTTTTTCATGGCAGTAGGCCAATGGGCGGATCACCACATGCTTGCCGTTATCGCTCACTAATTTAGGCGGCATCGATTTCATGGTGCCCCCGTAAAACATATTCAACATCAGAGTTTCTAAAATATCATCTCTGTGATGTCCTAGGGCAATTTTAGTGGCCCCGAGCTCGCTGGCGGTACGATATAAAATACCACGACGCAGTCGCGAGCATAACGAGCAGGTGGTTTTGCCTTCAGGCACCTTATCCATCACAATAGAGTAGGTATCTTCTTCCACAATTTTATATTCAATACCTAACTCTTCTAAATACTGAGGCAGTACATGCTCGGGAAATCCTGGCTGCTTTTGATCGAGGTTCACCGCAACAATATCAAAATGGATGGGCGCATGCGCTTTTAGGTGCAACAGCATATCGAGCATGGCATAACTGTCTTTGCCTCCCGATAAACACACCATAATACGATCGCCATTTTCAATCATATTAAAGTCGCTAATAGCCTGACCCACATGACGACGCAGCCGCTTTTGCACTTTATTAAAACTCGCCGTTGATGTGGCAGATGATGTTGATTGGTTTAAATGAGATGTGGTTGAAACAGTGTGAATAGAAGAAGACATGATAACCCCAGCAAAAATACTGGGGCTATTATAGAGACTGGTGGCTTGAGGGCAAGCAAGCCGGCATGATTAAATCATAATTGACTGCTGTCGGGGCGCAGTACCAATACATCACAAGCTAATTTATCCACTACTTGCTCAGCGGTATTGCCTAACAGTGCGGCAGAAAATCCAGTACGGCCAACGGATCCTAAAATAACCAAACTCGCTTGCGTTTGCTCAGCACATTCTGGGATCACTTCTTCAGCTAAGCCTTCTTTTAAGTGTAAGCAGTCTGACTCAACATCAAAACGTACAGCGTATTCGTACAAAGTCCGTTCATGGTGCTTTTTAACTGCCGCTTTATAAACAGTGGGATCAAAGTCGGGGATCTCAAGCGCCATATTGACGGGTGTGATCGGGTAGGCGTTTACTAAGTGTAAATTAGCCGTCAGTAACCGAGCGACTTCTGTACTTTCGGCGATAATTTTGCTGTTTAGGGCCTCTTGTTCTTCTTCATCACTGCTACAGTTAATGGCGGCTAATACATTTCCACCCATGCGCCACTCTTGTTCTTTTACTAATAATACTGGGCAGGGACACTTACGCAGTAGGTGCCAATCGGTTGGTGTAAAAATAACAGACTGAATAAGTGTGTGTTTATGGGTACTTTTAACCACTAAGTCGTGATGCCCTTCATCCACTTGCTGAATAATGGCTTCAAATGGGCGGCTGTGCCACACCACCTTAAGATTAAAAGTCACCTTACTATTGGCATAAGGGGTTAATAAAGTTTTTAGCCACTCTTCACGCCCTTGTAGTACTCCTTCACGCATTTCATCACGTTCGCTACTCGATAAGATAGAAGTCATTTCATACGAAAAATCATAAATAGGCATGAAGAGGGTGATATCAGCTTGCTCTTGTAATGCCGCCACAGACACAGCACGATGCAGAGCCGGTTGAGTTTGTGCAACCGGATCGATAACCACTAAAATATGTTGATACTTAATCATAAGGCATCCCTCTTTATGAAAGTAAGCTTCAAGCTAACGGTGAGTGGGGAGTGGGTGTACCGGCAAGGCAGGCCAGCTCAGGTAAATTAATGATGCGAATATATTTACCATCCACTTCAATCATATTATTTTTTTGAAAGCGACCTAATAATCGGCTAACCGTTTCTACGGTAAGACCTAAATAGTTGCCAATGTCGCCACGAGTCATGGTCAATCTAAATTCTTTTGGTGAAAAACCACGGTCTGAAAAACGCGTAGATAAGCTATGTAAAAAGGAGGCTAGACGTTCTTCAGCTGTTTTTTTAGACAGCAGCAAAATCATTTGTTGATCGCCATTAATCTCGCTACTCATTAAGCGCATAATCTGCTGACGCAAGCGGGGCATAGTGCCAGCCAAATCATCTAGCACTTCATACGGAATTTCGCAGACCATAGCGGTTTCTAATGCTTGGGCAAAAGAAGGGTGACTGCCATTATTAATGGCATCAAAACCGATAAGATCACCCGCTAAGTGAAAGGCGGTAATTTGTTCATCACCTTGCTCAGTAATGGTATAAGACTTAATAGTACCGGCGCGGATAGCATAAAGAGACTTGAGCTCTTCGCCTGCTTTAAAGAGTTCTTGGCCTTTTTGAATCGGCTTCTTACGCTCAATAATATTATCTAGCTCGTCTAACTCATCAGAGTTAAGCCCCAGCGGAATGCACAATTGGCTAATGCTACAATCTTGGCAATGAATAGAGCGACTGTTGGTAGCTGCGGTTTTAATGATTTGTTTCTGATTTCCCATAGCTCAATACTTTTGTGGTATCAATAACTAATCATAGCACCAAAGATAACTGCTTAATAGCTGATCACAATAGCGGAAATGCTTGGTAAAGTGTAAATAAACCATAACAAATCAATAAGATACCAGATAGTTGGCGAAATTTAGGGTGATTTAACCAATGGCGAAGCTGTCCGGCTAAACCGCCTAATGCTAATAAGGTGGGTAGCGTACCCAAACCAAATAGCGCCATTACCCGGGCACCTTCTAACGCACCTCCCGACACCGCACTCCAAGTGAGTGCCGAGTAGACTAAACCACAGGGCAGCCAGCCCCAGATCATGCCAAAAGGAAAGGCCGCTAACGGGCTTTTAAAAGGAATAAAACGGCTGGCGAGTGGCTTAATATGGCGCCAAATGCCCGTACCTAGTTTTTCGAGATGTAATAAAAAAAACCACCAGCGAGCCAAGTATAACCCAAGCAAAATCATCATCACGCCGGTTAATAGTCGAAAATACACCAGCGCTTGTTTTCCGGCACTTACTTCAGCAAGGCTTGCAAAAATACCGCCCACTAAGGCGCCGGCTAGGCTGTAACTTAAAATTCGCCCTGCGTTATAGCTAAGCAAATACAGCCATTGCCAACGTTGTTGTTCTTTAGGTATGGCCATGGAAAATGCCGCGGCCACACCGCCACACATGGCAATGCAATGGCCTGCACCCAAAAAGCCAATAAGCAGTGCTGCCCAGGCATCAAGCTGAGTGGTCATGTTTTTCCTTTATATCTGTCGATATATTCTCTGTGTCATTCACTTGTTTGGTTTGCGCTTGCTGATGTGAACTTTTATCGTCATCAAATAAAATACTGCTGCCATGGCGGTCTAGATCTTCAAACTGGTCACTTTTAACAGACCAAAAGAACAGCACCAGTGCCAACCCCACAAACACCATGGCGATGGGGATCATAAAATACCAAACATCTACGTTATCTGTCATAAGCGTGAAAGCCTCAGTGAGTTGGTCATCACAATCAGCGAGCTCACTGACATGCCCACCATGGCAAACCAAGGTGATACATGACCGGTGGCCGCCAGCGGTAAAATAATGGCGTTATATCCTAGCGCCCAGCTAAAATTTTGTTTGATCACCGCCCGGCAACGGCTGGCAACGTGGCGGGCGGTTAAAATATGGCGTAAGTCGTCAGCGAGCATAATGGCATCGGCACTATTTTTGGCAATATCCGTACCACCCGCCATTGCAAAAGAGACATGCGCACCGGCTAACACTGGGGCATCATTAATACCGTCTCCTACCATTAAGCAAATGTCTCCGGCCTTATCGCATTTATTGAGATAGGCCAGTTTATCGTCGGGGCTTGCGTGCTTGACCAAGGTATCTACCCCCAGCGTATCAGCCACTATTTCTGCTTGACCTGAGCTGTCGCCCGTTAGAATGGTGGTGGCAATGCCTTGTTGCTTGCAGGCATTAATTAAATCCGCCGCTTCGTCACGCAAAGGATCAGATAAACTAAAGCGCGCCACCACACCTTCATCATCGGCCAAATAGACACTTAGCTCGGATATTTGTTGCTCAGGCGCTAACCATGCGCCACTGCCTAAACGATAAAAAACACCGTTAATACTGCCGGTGACACCACGGCCAACCTGATTATTACGGTGGAGCACCTGCATGTCTTGCTGACGATATTCGACAAAGGCTCTGGCAATAGGGTGCTCCGATTGTGCTTCTAGCGCAGCAGCAATGGCCAAAGCCTCTGTCTGATCTAGGCGGCCATAGACTTGAGTATGACTCAGGCTAATTTCGCCACGGGTTAAGGTGCCCGTTTTATCAAATACCACTCGATTAATTTTGGGTAAGGTATCTAATACGTGAGCTCGGCGTACCAATACCCCTGAACGGCTTAACCGTGAAGTAGCCACCGTTAATGCTGTGGGTGTGGCCAAAGACAATGCACAAGGGCAGGTAGCCACTAGTACCGATAACATCACCCAAAAAGCCTTGCCAGCATCTAGCTGTAACCACACTAAATAAGTTGCCAAAGTGACAAGTAACAAAGCGGCCACAAAGTAGCGAGACAGTTGATCGGCTAACACCGCGACTTTGGGCTTTTCTAGCAGAGCATCATCTTGGGCTCGTAGAATTTCCGATACACGTGCTTCACCCAGCGGCCGCAGCACCTTTAAGCGCAGTGGCGATTCTACGTTAGTACTACCCGCAAAGACCGCATCACCGCTATGGCGGATCACCGGTAAATGCTCACCGGTTAACATAGACTCATCAATGCTGCTGCTACCGTCAATAATTTCGGCATCAGCAGGAATTTGACTGCCCGGAGCAACCAGTACAATTTGCTCTGCTTGTAAGGTTTTAGCCGCCACTTCTTGTTCACCCTCTGCAGTTTCTACTCGGGCCAGCATAGGCACTAATAAAGTGAGGTTGGCTGTGGTTTCTGAAGCGCGCCGTTTGGCCCGCATTTCTAAAAAACGCCCAGTTAATAGTAAGAAGGCGAACATAGATACGCACTCATAATAGACATCACCGGTCTGGGTCACGGTGGCATAAACTGAGGCGACAAAGGCAAAAATCATTGCTAATGAAACAGGTAAATCCATGTTTAAGGTTTTATTTTTTAAGCCACGCCACGCATTATGATAAAAGGGCAGGGCAGAGTAACCCATCACAGGTACACTCAACCATAAGCTTACCCAGCGAAAATACTCCACTAAACCGGCATCGGTATTGGGGAATAAATCATCATATAACGCAATTGCCACCATCATTACTTGCATGCTGGCAATGCCCGCGACTCCCATGCGCAGTAAATAAGATTTAACTTCCTTGTTATACTCTTGCTCTTGTTGATGAGGCTGAAAGGGGCGTGCTTGATAGCCAATCTCAGCAAACGCTGCCAATAGCTGGCTGAGTGTTGTTGTTTGTTCGTCCCACCGTAGCCGGGCGCGCTCTGTGGTGGTATTAACTTGAATCAGTACCACACCGGGCACGCGGGTTAAGTGTCGCTCAATCAGCCAAGCGCAAGCGGCACAGCTTAACCCTGAAATAGACAGCTGCACCTCGTTTAGGTTATCTTTACTTGTTACAAAGTCTTGTTGTATTTCAGCCAGATCATAGTGCTGTAATTGCTTGAGCTCATCAGGCACCGCATCAGCCTTAGGGGCAGGCGCCGTTCTGTGTTGGTAGTAGCTGGCCAAACCGCAATCGATAATGGTTTCAGCCACCGCCAAACAACCTGGGCAACAAAACGGCTGTGCGCTACCTTCTACCTCGAGTATAAAGCGGTTGCCAGCTGGCACAGCTTCACCGCAGTGAAAACAGCCGTTCATTATTAACTCTCCGCACGAATAAGCAATTGGTCTTTAATCGGTAAGCTAATACGTCTTTGTATTCGCCAGTTGCCATCCATTGCTTCAATTTGTAAGTTCCAATTGCCTTTTATTAATGGAACATCTAAGCGCTGGCGGTACATACCAGAGCCATCTGCGGTCATAATCAACAAGTGATCTTCTTTTTCTAGCGTGGGGTGAGTAAAGCTCACTTTTATGGCCTCACCAGCTTTTTGAGATCCCACTAAAGAGATAGACACTTGCTCGTCTTGATAGCTGAGCTTAGCCAGCATTTTCATTTCCACGGCGCGTTTAAGTTCAGTCAAATCTTTATTATAGGCTCGACCTTTTTTGTAGTAATCATCTACCACCATGCTATCAGCGCCTGAACTTGCCAAGTAGAAGGTATAAAGGCTGGCGGCCACCGCGCATAAGGGCAATACAATCAGAAACCAAGGCCAAAAATGTTGATACCAATGACGTTGCATAACAAATTCCTACTACAAAAAAGGAGAATTCTGGGAGGTATAATATAACAAAAAAAGCCCCGACAAGCGGGGCTTTTTT
>NZ_JBQDEX010000125.1:0-6647 GCF_052084945.1 Oceanisphaera sp. | reverse complement strand
AAAAAAGGGCGCCTCGGCACCCTTTATATTGATTATATCTTTTCTGTTATGACTTGTTGGCGTGTTCTGCCAGATACAACCAAGTGTCAATCACGGTATCGGGATTTAATGATACCGAGTCAATCTCCTGCTCTACCAGCCAGGCGGCAAAATCTTTGTGATCTGAGGGGCCTTGACCACAAATACCCACGTATTTACCGGCTTTGCGCGCTGCTTGAATGGCCATAGATAACAATGCTTTTACTGACTCATCACGTTCATCAAATGAGGCGGCCACTAAGCCTGAATCTCGGTCTAACCCTAATGCCAGCTGAGTCATGTCGTTTGAGCCAATCGAAAAGCCATCAAAGTAAGCCAAAAATTTATCGGCTAACAAGGCGTTAGAGGGTAGCTCACACATCATGATCACTTTTAAGCCTGCTTCGCCGCGCTTAAGACCATTTTCGGCCAAAATATCAATCACAGACGCTGCTTCATTCACGGTACGCACAAAGGGGATCATGATTTCAACGTTGGTTAAGCCCATGTCGTTACGAACCCGCTTCATGGCTTCGCATTCCATGGCAAAACAGTCACGAAAGTCTTCTGAGATATACCGTGATGCCCCGCGAAAGCCCAGCATGGGGTTTTCTTCATCAGGCTCGTAAGCATCACCCCCCAATAAATTAGCGTATTCATTCGACTTAAAGTCAGACATACGCACAATGACACGCTCTGGCCAAAATGCCGAGGCTAAGGTGGCGATACCTTCGGTGAGTTTGGCCACAAAAAACTCTCTTGGGCTGTCGTAACCGGCAATAATGTCGTCAATTTGCTGTTGCAGCTTGGGAGTTTCGGTCGCGTAATTAAGCAGCGCTTTTGGGTGCACGCCAATCATGCGGTTAATAATAAACTCTAAGCGGGCTAAGCCCACACCGGCATTAGGAAGTTGAGCAAAGTCAAAGGCGCGATCGGGGTTGCCCACGTTCATCATCACCTTAACCGGTGAGGCTGGCATGGCTCCCACTTCAGAAACGTTAATATTAAAGTCAAGCTGCCCCTGATAGACAAAACCGGTGTCGCCTTCGGCACAAGACACGGTAATGTCTTGGCCTTCACTAATGCGCGACGTGGCATCACCACAGCCCACGACCGCCGGAATACCTAACTCGCGGGCAATAATGGCCGCATGACAGGTACGGCCACCACGGTTAGTCACAATGGCTGAGGCGCGCTTCATGATCGGCTCCCAATCAGGGTCCGTCATATCAGTTACCAAGACATCACCCGCTTTCACATCATCCATTTGCTCTAGTGAAGCAATCACCTTGGCAGGGCCTGCGCCAATTTTATGACCAATGGCACGACCTTCCACTATCACGTCACTGTGTTCACTGAGTGCAAAACGCTCTAACACATTGCTATCTTGGCGGCTGCGTACGGTTTCTGGACGTGCCTGCACTATATATAACTGACCATCAAGGCCGTCTTTCGCCCACTCAATGTCCATGGGGCGACCGTAGTGCTGCTCAATAATCACCGCTTGCTTGGCAAGCTCCATCACTTCGGTGTCGGTCAGCGAGAATTGATTACGCTCCTCTTTGCTGGTTTCTTTGATATCCACCTGCTGACCCAGTGCTTGGCCTTGGGCATAGGTCATTTTTTGCAATTTAGAGCCTAAGGTCTTACGCACAACTGCTGGACGACCTGCTTTTAGAGTGGGCTTATGTACATAAAACTCATCAGGGTTTACCGCCCCCTGCACTACCATTTCTCCCAAGCCTGTAGAAGAGGTAATAAAGACCACATCTTCAAAGCCCGACTCTGTGTCTATGGTAAACATCACCCCTGACGAAGCAATATCAGAGCGAACCATGCGCTGAATACCCGCAGACAAGGCGACCCCTTGGTGAGCATAACCTTGGTGTACACGATAAGAGATGGCGCGGTCATTAAATAAAGAAGCAAATACGTGTTTAATAGATTCCATCACAGAATCTAAGCCACGTACGTTTAAGAAGGTTTCTTGTTGGCCAGCAAAAGAGGCGTCAGGCATATCTTCAGCAGTGGCAGACGAGCGCACGGCAAAGGAAGCTTCATCGCCCATTTTTCCGGTTAAGGCTTGATAAGCTTCATTGATTGCACTTTCAAGCTCGGGTTGAAATGGGGTCTCTATAATCCACTGGCGAATGGTATTTCCCGCTTCACCTAATGCACTAATATTGTCGACATCTAGGGTATCGAGCAAATCATGAATTTTAGCATTCAGACCACTTTGCTCTAAAAACTCGTTAAAGGCATAAGCAGTGGTTGCGAACCCGCCAGGCACAGACACGCCGGCCCCGGCCAATTGGCTGATCATTTCGCCTAAAGAAGCGTTCTTGCCACCTACTCGGTCTACGTCTTGCATTCCGAGTTGTTCGTACCAAATTACATATTCCTTCACGGCCACGTCTCCAACAGTGATTTTGGGTTGCGAATATTTACATGTTTATTGATGTGCATGTGAGCTTATTATTATCGAGCTGGCTTTGAGCAAGCTCGGCACGTAATGAATTCTACAATAACCTAAAAATACAGGTAAGGTTTAACCTGCACTAATGCACAAAAGTGAGATCTGGAGGCCTAATGCACACGGTTTTTTATGTTTCTGATGGGACGGCGATCACAGCCGAAGTTTTTGGTCATGCGGTATTAAGTCAGTTTCCGCTGCCTTTTGAACAAGTCACCATGCCGTTTGTGGGAGATGAAGACAAAGCACAAGCAGTCAAAGATAAAATTAATGAGAGCTACCATAAAAGTGGGAAGTTACCTTTAGTCTTCCACACTGTAGTGGATACAAAGTTGCGCAACATCATCACCAATAGTGAAGCTAAGCACTACGACTTTCTTAACACCGTCGTAACACCAATAGAGCAACAGCTGGGGGTAAAAGCCGACCCTCGTACACATCGCACCCATGGCATGGAGAATAAGAAACATTACGACACCCGTATTGATGCCGTGAATTATGCCCTAGAGAATGATGATGGCATGACCACAAAAGCCTATGATGAAGCGGATCTTATTTTAATTGGTGTGTCTCGCTGTGGCAAAACGCCAACCAGCTTATATCTTGCATTGCAATTTGGGATTAGGGTCGCTAACTATCCCTTTATTGATCAAGATATGCAGCAAATGGAGCTACCAAATGCCCTTAAAGCCAATAGGCACAAGCTTTTTGGCCTCACCATAGATTCTGGTCGGCTGCAAGAGATTCGCCAACGTCGTATGGCAAATAGTGCCTATTCAGCAGCTGAACAGTGTCGCTACGAACTGGGGCAAGTTGAGCGTTTATTTCGAATGGAAGCCATCCCTTTTATTGATACTACTTATCATTCTGTAGAAGAGATTTCAGCAAAAATTTTGGAGCGAACGGGTATTCCTCGCCGCATCTATTAGCAATAAATATCAGCTAATACTTTTGCGATCTATCTCGAAACATTTCAAACAAAAACAAACAAAATGTTGCTTTAATGTTTACATAAATGTATACATTACACCTAGTGTTTAACCAAGTAGTCGAACACAACGCGAGTCGCATCAAAGTTGTGCGTCTGATTTTTGCTGGATTTGGTGTGTTTTCTTTGTATTAACAGTGACTTCACCAGAAGCTGTGTATACAAAAAAGACGAGTTAGCCAGGGATTCCAGCGATTAACGTCATTACTGGTGGTTGTAGTTACGTTGTTGCAATATTGCACAACAGGCTCCTCCCCACTTGAGCAAAACTCAGGGACTTATTGCAATGAAACAAAGTCATGTACACAGCAAGTCGATATTCGACTTTTACGGGAAGCCTGGTTTCGGCAAGGCACTACCGTTATCACTACAGCACATCTTAGCGATGATCATGGGTGCAGTAACGCCACCTCTTATTGTTGCAAACGTAGTCGGTTTAAGTCCACAAGAATCAACACTGCTTATTCAGGTAGCTTTGTTGTTTTCTGGTTTATCGACTTTATTACAGCTTTACTCGATAGGTAGTATTGGCGCACGTATGCCAGTTATCTTTGGGGTAGGCTTCGCCTACATGCCTACCTTGTTATCGGTAGCCAACAGCATAGATCCTGCGACCGGTGAGCGATATGGCATTGACGCCATTATGGGTGCGCAGGTCATTGGTGGTGTCGCCATGATATTGGTTGGCCTGCTTATTAAACACATCCGTCATTTGTTCCCACCAGTAGTGGCCGGTACCGTGGTATTGGTGATTGGTCTGTCTTTGTACGGCGTGGCAATCAACTACATGGCCGGTAATGCCTTTGTAAACGGTGCACCTAACCCTGAGTTTGGTAGTGGTCAGAACTGGTTAGTGGCTGCGGTTACTCTACTTGTTGTACTGCTTTGCTCACAATTTGGTAAAGGTTACTTCCGCTTAGCCGCCATCATTATCGGTATTGTTGCTGGTTATGCCCTGGGTTCACTGTTTGGTATGGTTAGCCTAGATCGTGTAGCGACTGCTGACTGGGCGTACCTGCCGATGCCGCTTGAGTTTGGTCTTCACTTCCCGATTGGTGCTGTTGTTCCTATGGTTATTATTTGTATTGTTAACTCAGTACAAACCATTGGTGACTTATCAGCAACTGCTGTAGGTGGTATGAACCGTGAGTTGCAAGACAAGGAAATGTCTGGTGGCTTAATTGGTAACGGTTTGACGACGTTCATTGGTTCTTTCTTTGGTTCGCTGCCAACCTCTTCGTTCAGTCAGAACGTAGGTATTGTGGCAATGACTAAGGTTATCAGCCGCTATGTACTGGGTATTGCTGCAATCTTCATGATTTTAGCTGGTCTACTACCCAAGTTCTCTGCCATTATGTTGACCATCCCCTACCCTGTAATTGGTGGTGCAACCATCATCGTATTCGGTATGATCACCATGACGGGTATCCAGCTGTTGGTTAAAGACGAGCTGTCTTCACGTAACGTGACTATCGCCGCCTTGTCTGTTGCTCTGGCCATGGGTGTGGCAGCTAAGCCTGCTTCTGTAGCTATGCTACCAGAAATGCTAGGTTCACTGACTAACCCTGTGATTATTGCAGCACTGACTTCTTTTATCTTGAATATTGTTCTGCCTAAGAAATCACTACAAGATGAAGCGCGTGAGCGTGAAGAAATTGAAAAGAACATGAGCGGCGGCAATGACGCTGGTAATGCTCAAAAAAAAGTAAGCACTGAGGGTGCTAACTAAGAGTTAACCTCTTAAGTTAAATTTTATACTCAGTACTTAAAAAGCCGGTCGCAAGACCGGCTTTTTTTATGTTTAAACATAACAGTAACCAGATAGCGCCTGGGTTATACCAATCTAAGTAAGTATATGGTCAGTTTGTATTAAGTAAAAAAACTAAGGACTATTTTTGCCACGGAAGACACGGAAAAAGATCAGTTAGTTTTACAGATTGGTATAACAAGCTGTTGCAGCCTGCTCTAGGGGGGCTGATTTTGTCGTCATAATAAGGTAGCATTTAACAACTGTACTTTATTTTAGTTACTTCTGTGAGCAATAAGGAATACATAATGACTCAGAAAACGTGGAACGTGTATTTATCTGGCGAAATTCACACCGATTGGCGTGAGCGTATTATCGAAGGCACTAAGGCTGCGGGCCTTACGGTTGAATTTAGTTCAGCGGTTACTGACCATGATGCCAGCGACATGGTCGGCGTTAATATTTTAGGTAGCGAAGAAGACAACTTTTGGCGTGATCGTAAAGCATCAGGCATTAACAGCATTCGCACCTCTACCCAAATTAAAGCGGCCGATTTAGTAGTAGTGCGTTTTGGACCTAAGTACAAACAGTGGAATGCCGCCTTTGATGCCGGCTTTGCTGTTGCCTCTGGTAAGCCCATTGTGACTCTGCACGATGCTGAGTTAGACCACCCACTTAAAGAAGTAGACGAAGCGGCCAAGGCAACTTGTCGTGAGCCAGAGCAAGTGGTAGAAATTTTAACTTACTTACTCTCTTAAGCTTAAAGCACAGATACGTCATCAGTTAATAAAAAATCCTCCGCCAGCGGAGGATTTTTTATTGCGCGAGTGTGCCGACTTCTGTCGGCTGCACGCTGTTTATACAAGATACCCAGCTCCTTCTGCTCTACACTCAATGTCTTTAATTTATGTAGCAGAGTATATGATGAAGGGCTGGGTAGTCACACTATTATGTAGCTGGTCGGTATGGGCTAACGCCAATACCGAAGTATGGATAGATGTCGCCAGTAAAGAAGAATACGCCATAGAGCACTTGCATAATGCGATACATATTCCCCACACTCATGTTGCCCGCGGCGTCAGTACCCGTTATCCCGACAAAAATACCGTGATTAAGCTATACGGACGAGGCCAATTTCGCGATCAACAAGCCAGCCAAGCGTTACAAGCTTTAGGCTATCAAGCCGTGAGCTATTTGGGTGCGTTGACAGAATTAAAAGCGTCCGGTTTAACGACCCACACGATCGAACCTGCCAGCAAGGCACAGCCTTCTGCTGAGGCTGCACAGCTCAGTGACACTGCCGCTTTATCTTTTAATACTCCCAATACCCAGCCTCACTAATCCAGCTTATCGGTTTCATCTTCACGCAAGCCCACTTTTAGCACCTGATCGCCATCGACATCCGCCACAGTCCACGCCAT
>NZ_JBQDEX010000124.1:0-6899 GCF_052084945.1 Oceanisphaera sp. | reverse complement strand
CAGTTATTTTTCCAGATTGGTATAAGTATATGGTCAGTTTGTATTAAGTAAAAAACTAAGGGCTATTTTGCCACGGAATCCACGGAAAAAGGCAAGAGCGACAAGTGATAACGACTCAAATACTGCTAATGGTAAGGGCTCCCCTACTAATAGTTGGGTGTTTGGCTCTTACCCTATAAAGTCTTTTTCAGATCTTATCTCTATTGTTCCGTGTTCTTCCGTGGGTTCCGTGGCGAAAAACTTTGATCAGTTAGTTTTACAGATTGGTATAAGGTGTTGCGTTACTTTCGTGCGCTAAAACTGTTGATGATGCCTGTTAGTTGCTGAGTGAGTTCGGCCATTTTATAGCTGGTTTGCATATTATTTTCGGCATAGCCCGACGTTGTTTCAGCAGATTGACTGATTTGATGGACTTTTTCGGTAATTTCATTAGATACACTGGCTTGTTGCTCGGCGGCACTGGCAATCATCATATTTAAATCACCTATAGTTGCGATTTGCTGGGTTATTTCAGCCAGCGAGGTTTCTGATGTTTGAGTTTGTGTGACGCCTTGTGCTGCCAGTGTAGCGCTGTCACTCATGGCATTCACGGCTTGACGAGTGGTACTTTGTAAGCGCTCAATGGTTTGTTCTATATCACCAATAGAGCCTTGAGTGCGTCCGGCTAGGTTGCGTACTTCGTCTGCCACTACGGCAAAACCTCTGCCTTGCTCTCCGGCGCGAGCCGCTTCAATGGCGGCATTTAATGCGAGTAAATTAGTTTGCTCAGCAATGTTGCGAATAATGGTCAGTACGGCGCTTATTTCATCACTGTCTTTTTCTAACGTTTGAATAATAAGTGTCGTGTTTTGCACGTTCTCAGCTAAAGCGGCAATGTGTTCACTGGTGTTTTGCACATTACTGCGGCCAATTGCTGCTACTTGATTCGATTCGTTAGCGCTGCTTGAAGCATCTGTCGTATTGCGAGCAATTTCGGCGACAGTAGATGTCATTTCATCCATGGCAGTAGCAATTTGCTCAATCTCTCGCTCTTGTTGGCTAATTTCATGTTGAGTGGCTTGGCTGGCTTGTTCTGTTTGGCCAGCTTGCATTACTAATTCATCTGCGGCATCGCCAACACGGCCTAGCGCTGTGGCAAGTTTGGCTTGTAGTACTTGAATGGTGAGTTGTAATTGCCCCACCTCGTCTTGTCGGCCAGTATAAATGAGTCTGGCTAACCCATTATCAATAACGGTCTGTGAGTGACAAGTCAGCTTATGTAGCTCAGTGGTGAGCCAGCCGCAGCTAAGCCAAGTGCCGATGCTCAATACAGCAAAGCCGATGCCCAGTATCGGTAATTGGTTAGGGCTAGCGATGGCCAAACCCGAAAATACGATGGTCAGTAAAAGGGTAAGCCAAGTGCTGAGTTTGTTGTGTAGTGTTAAGTTGGCCCAAAGGTGGCGGGCTTTATGAATTGGATCTCGCCCTTGTTTGGTGGTTAGTTGAGGATAATGTTGTTGAGCTCGAGCCACACATTCAGCACGTGGTTGGGTGCGTATTGAGTCGATACCAGCGAGTTGGCCATTGTGATACTTAGGAGTGAAATAAACATCTGCCCAATAATGGTCGCCATTTTTACAACGGTTTTTTAATATCGCAACATAAGCCTTTCCGGCTTGTAATGAGCCATATAGTTCACTAAAAATAGAGGAGGGTACACCTCCTGCCCCCAGCATCATCTGCTGTTGGCCGATAATATCGTCTTTTGTATAGCCAGAGAAAGTCAGTAGCTGCTCATTACAATAAGTCACCTTTCCGGTGAGATCAGTGCTTGAAATTAAAACATCTTCTTTGCTAATTGTGCGCTCCGTGCCAGTAAGCGGTGTTTGAGGCGTCATAAAAAAACTCCATGTATTTTTATACTTAAGGCCAAAATAGTAGCGCACATAATGATAGTGTTTAGCGCTTATTGCAGGGTAACCTCTGATATTAAATCAGAAGTTGGGTATTGTTTTCAAAAGTATATGACTTTGTGTGCAAGGCTAATAGTGAAGGGAATGTTTGGCTATATCAATACTTTAAATAGATAGTGCATAACGAATAGCAGAAAAGTAGTCTTAGCCCCTAAGTTATTAGCTAAGATAAAAGGGAAGTATGCGGTTAGAAGCCGCTAAAACAGCGGTGGATTAACGCTGGGCAGGTTTGATGGCTGGCAGTGCAGTGACTGCCAGCTTATTGATATTTAATGTGCTACTTGTACTAACTCAAATACAGTAATAACACGGGTTACGCCTTTGATATTACGTGCTACTTCTACGGCAATGTCTGCTTCTTGTTGAGTGACTAAGCCGATTAAAAAAACTTCATCATTTTCAGACACAACTTTTATTTTAGTGCCATCAAGGGTTTTATTGGCCAAGATAGCGCTTTTTATTTTAGAGGTCAGCCAGCTGTCATTACTACGCTCACCCACACTCAAAGGCTCACTTAAGCGTATTTCATTATAAACCTTCTTCACCCCAGGAACGCCCTTGACGATGTTTTCCGCTTGTTCACTGTATTCTTCAGTAGGAGCTTGGCCAACCAATAAACTTTTACTGTTGGTGGTAATCACGACCACTCGGCTGTCATCGGATAATGGCTTGACTTCGCCCAAGCGATGCGAGGCGCGCATATCAATGGTTTGGTCACTAACTTGAGTGCCTAAGGTTCTTCGATCGGTGGCGGAGCTAATACCCGTGCCCGCGCCGGCCAACATTAAGCCGGCACAGCCTTGTAGGAGTAATACGGATGCGATGGCTGCTAAATAGCGAGTTTTCATTGTGCTTCTTCCTCTTCTTCTTGCGGAAATAAGGTGCGATCAATTAAGTCACATAAGCAATGCAAGGTCAGTAAGTTTACCTCATGTATACGGGGTGAGCGCAGGGCTGGTACGCGAATTTCGACGTCACTTGGGCCAAGTAAGCCTGCAAGTTCGCCGCCATCGCCGCCACTGAGTGCCACTATGGTCATATCACGGCTCAGGGCTGCTTCAGCGGCTTTTATTAAGTTTCGGCTATTGCCACTGGTAGAAATCACCACTAATACATCTCCTTCTTGACCCAAGGCGCGAATTTGACGGGAGTATGCTTCGTCAAAGTGCTGATCAACGGCAATGGCACTAATGCTACTGGTATCGAGAGTGAGGCAAATAGCCGGCAGTGCGGGGCGCTCGGTTTCATAGCGATTAATAAGCTCACTAACAAACAATTGTGCGAGCGCGTTAGAGCCGCCATTGCCACAAACCAGTAGTTTATTACCGTTAAGTAAACACATCACCATCATTTGCGCTGCTACTAAAATATCGTCGGGTAGCGCTTCAGCCGCAGCAATCTTAGTTTGTATACTTTCGGTAAAGCTGGCTTTTATTTCGTCCTGCATGGGGTTTCCTTAAAACGCATTAGGTATCCAGTGAATATGACTCCCTTCACAGGCGACCAAATCGAATCGACAGGGCTGTGTTGACTCATTTAGCCCTTGTGACTGCAAGTAACAGTGTGCGGCTCGGCGCAGCTTTTGTTGTTTAGCGGGCGTGACCGACGCCGCCGCACCTCCAAAATGGTTATTTTTTCGATAACGTACTTCTACAAATACCAAAGTACGATCGATACTCATTACCAAGTCTATTTCACCTAGCTTGCATAAATAATTACGCATTTGTAGCTGTAAACCCTGGCCGAGCAAGTACTGCTCGGCCCGACGTTCAAATACATCGCCTTTATTGCGGCTCGGTGAGGAGTGGCTCTTCACTTGCTTGTGGTTGTTCGAGGTATTGCTGCCAGTCGCCATCGCTATACTCCATCCACTGTAGTTGGCGTGTTACCACGCCTTGCTCTGTTACGCCAAGCTCACCACTCAGACCAGGAACAGCAGATGAGCCCATTCGTAAATCGGCTAGTTGCGATATCAATACATTGGCATCATAGCCAAGTGCAAATAGGCGTAACCAAGGTGCACCAGTAGCAGGCCATAAGTTAACTACTTTTTCCATTAACTGAGGGGCACTGCCAAATAACCAGGGCATATCAGCTAATTGTAAGTCATTAAGCTCACTCATGGGGGCCTCGCCGGCAGGAATATAGCTGCGCGAGGTAACATAAGTAGGCAAACGCTCGCTGCGGCTATCTCTTACAAAGTCAAAGTACGGCAAAATAAATCGTGTTTCAGTTGCGTTGGAGGCCATATATACCGAGTCAATTGGCCCTCTATCAGCAGGGGAGGCGTTTACCGGCTGGATAACCCCAGCTACCGGCGCACTAGGCTTGCTTTTCAGTGCTCGGCGCACGTCATTTTCAATGGATTGCTTGTTATTGAAATACGCTATTCGTGCGCCTTGGCCACTTTGCTGCTGCCAACGGGTGTTAAATTCGTTAGCTACTCGGCGCCCCAGTGCGTTGTTAGGGGCAAACACTAAGGGCTGACGGTGACCTTGCTCCCAGATACGCAAGGCCGCTTCAGCCGCTTCTGCTTCAGGCGAAAGAGAGAAGTAATAACGGTGGGGGAGGTTAGTGAGCTGGGCTGGCATATTTAAGGCTAGCTGTGGCTGAACTGGGTCCAGATTAGCAAGTGCTTCTAAGTTATCTTTAAGCAAAGGCCCCAGAATAAAGTCGGCCCCCTTTTGCTGTACTTGTTCATACAGACTAAACATATCATGGGCGTTAGTATCAAAGAAACTCAGTTGCGAAGACTGTCCTTGATGTGCGCTTAAAATACCGTTTCGGATTGCATCGGCTTGTTTTGATAGCTTGCCGCTAAGTGGTAATAAAACCGCGATATGATGTGCTTGAAACTGAGAGATACTAGGCAGTGTATTGCTGTTAATATTGCTGGGTAAATACTGAACCCCAGGATGCTCAGCATAGCGCTTATACCAAGAGTGTAGTTGCCAATCGCGTTGTTCTTCTGCTGTTGTTTGATTATTTAAAATAGCCATTAAATGCAGCCAGCCGTTAACAAGATCACTGTTATTGGTGTTGAGTGCCTTGCGCAGTTTAGGTGTCGGTTGGTTAGCTAGCAAATCATGAATGCGAGTATCATTTTCGTGCCGTTTTGAACCTGCAAGTAATTGCGTGCGTTCAATGAGCATTTTTGCCGCTAAAATGGGCTGGTCTTGCTGCTCAAGACGAACCGCCTGCAATAACAAATAGTAACGCTTAGCATTGGTGTCTAATGCATCTTCGCTAATACTGGAAAGCTGTTGTTCGGCCAGTTCATTATGATTACTGGCCATGGCAAGCTCTGCATTTAGCAGGGTTATAATGGTGTCTTGTGCTGGTGTGGCATTAGCAGAAATACGCTTTAACAGGTTAGCGGATGCCACAAGGTTATCTTCTTGTATCCAAGCGCGAACCGATAAAACATGCCAGTTAAATACCTCGTCTGGTGCTGCTTTATTTGCTTGCTGACGATAATAGTTGCTTGCATGCTCTATGGCGCTGAACATATTCGGAGCTGGCCCTGAGTGCTGACGTTGTAGTGAGCCTGTACCACAGGCGAACAACATAGATGAAAGCACCAGCGTGCAGAGTAGCCGTGTTACACTATTGCGTTGAAGTTGTGTTGCCAATCCCTTTAATCCCATCCCAAGCTGTGTCATATTGTCCCTAGTGTAATAGGGCGATGACGGTGAAACAATTGTTTATACAGGAGTTCCCATGAGCCAAACGGCTGCACTTTATATTGTGCCAACCCCTATCGGCAACCTGAATGATATTAGTCAGCGTGCGCTAGACATATTACAGCAAGTTGATCTTATTGCCTGTGAAGATACCCGCCATACGGCAAAACTGCTATCTCATTACCAAATTAATAGCGCTACATGGGCACTGCACGATCATAATGAACAGTATAAGTCAGAGCAATTGGTCAAGCGGCTCGTAGGTGGCCAAAGTGTGGCATTAGTGTCGGATGCGGGTACGCCTTTAATCAGTGATCCCGGTTATCATCTGGTCAATAGTTGTCGTGATGCTGGTATTCAAGTGATTGCGATTCCTGGTCCTTGTGCCGCTATTACTGCGTTATCGGCTGCAGGCTTACCCACAGACCGCTTTGCCTTTGAGGGCTTTTTGCCAGCCAAAGAAAAAGCGCGCCTAGATAAAATAGAGCAATTGAAAGACGAGCCGCGTACCTTAATTTTTTATGAATCACCGCGACGTCTATTACACAGTGTTGCCGCGATTGTTGAGGTGTTAGGCGAAGATCGACAACTTGTTGTCGCACGGGAAATCACCAAGACCTTCGAGTCGATTAACAGCCTGCCTGCTGGCGACATGCAAGCTTGGTTGAGTGAAGATAGTAATCGTAGCCGAGGTGAAATTGTCTTGATGGTAGCGGGATATAAGCCCCACGCAGAGGATGAATTGTCGGCTAAGGTAATACGTACCTTAACTTTATTGCGCGCTGAGCTACCACTAAAAAAAGCCGCCGCCTTAACAGCCGACATCCATGGTGCTAAAAAGAATGAGCTGTATAAGTACGGTTTAGAGAACGGGCTTTAAGCTAATGTTGAGCGTTGAATTTTTAATGTTGAATTAAGAGCTAAACGCTTAAAGCTTAAAGATATCGGCCACGGGATCCACGGAACTCACAGAAAAATAAAGTCTAGAAAGAAGCTGAAGTAACAATGTTTGTTGGTGAGGGACTGAGCCACTAAAGTGTGGTCTGTAGGTAATCAGGTTTCATTAAGTCAGCATTTCTCGATTTTATCTCACCTTAATCTTTCCGTGTTCTTCTGTATATTCCGTGGCAAGAATATCTTGGCCGTTAGGTTCGATGCTTTTTATTTGATTCAACATTGGTATAAAGGCTGGGTTGTTGTACAATATGTGCCGGAGTTGGCTGGGTAATCGCTGCTTTGTCGTTGTGCCTTCGGGCAGACGGAC
>NZ_JBQDEX010000123.1:0-7133 GCF_052084945.1 Oceanisphaera sp. | reverse complement strand
GATGCCGACAAAAAGCTAACCGAGTTACGTACTAAAGGGCAGGCTAAGTTTAGTGCTGTACTGCGCGAAGACAGCCAATTTATTACTCATGCCGACCATTTTATGCCTTATGTGGCTGAGCTGGCAGAAGAGTTAGAGATATTAATGACCGCCACCGAAGAAGAATACCAAGACTTGCTATCGCGCATGGTGCATAAAATTCAAGTGTTAGCCGAAACCCTCAGCCAGTTTATGCGCGTGTCTTAAAAAACAGCGGTACACTTTACGCTGACCGCTGTACGTTAAAGAAAAACTGCGAATGGCTGACGGCTGATCGCTTACTGCCCTTGTTTAAAAATATTCTCGCTGATGCTCGGTGCCAGCTAAAGCGGCACACTACAGAAAACATCGGTTTTGTAGTTTTAAGCTTGGTGCTAGGCGCCTGGCGCTGTGTTTTAGTCTATGTAACAAAACTCAGGTACTTTCGCCATAGCCGCTTCAACCACCTCAGGCCCGGCTCCCTTTTTGTGGGCGTTTTCACTTAAATAACGACGCCACGCGCGCGCGCCGGGTAAACCTTGAAAGATCCCCAAAGTATGACGAGTGATATTACCTAAATACGTATCTTGGCTTAATTGCTGCTCAATATAAGGTAATAACTGGCGAACAACCTCGTGGCGGCTGGGTATTTGATAGTGCTCATCAAATAATGCACCGTCTACCTGTGCCAATATATAGGGGTTTTGATACACCTCACGCCCCAGCATAACGCCATCGAGTTGCCTAAGGTGAGTATTCGCCTCAGCCAGAGTTTTAATACCGCCATTAATGGCTATGGTTAGCTCAGGGTAATCTCGCTTAAGCTGATATACACGCTCATAATCCAATGGCGGCACATCACGGTTTTGCTTAGGGCTTAAGCCTTTTAACCATGCCTTGCGCGCGTGCACAATCAACGCATCTACCTTAACGTCTACCAAGCTATTCACTAATGTGCATAAAAACCCATAGCTGTCTTGCTCATCAATACCAATGCGTGTTTTTACCGTCACCGGAATATTCACTGCCGCTTTCATCGCCGCCACACTGTCCGCCACTCGCTTGGGCTCTGCCATTAAACAGGCACCAAACATACCATTTTGTACGCGATCAGACGGACAACCCACATTCAGGTTAATTTCACCATAACCTTGACGCTCAGCCCGAATAGCACATTCAGCCAAAGCCACAGGATCACTGCCGCCCAGTTGCAACACTAAGGGATGCTCTTGCTCATTAAAGCCAAGGTAATCGCCCTTACCGTATAAAATAGCACCTGTGGTGACCATTTCAGTATATAACTGAGCGTGACGACTCATTAACCGATGAAAATAACGGCAATGCCGGTCAGTCCAATCGAGCATAGGGGCAACGGAGAAGCGAGCAGAGGGATAATGGGTCATAAAAAATACTTATTTACGCACAAAGACGGCCATTATACCCAAGCTCGCGCACAGTCCCAAACTTGTTTAGAGGAAGCCTTCGTCGGCTATGGTAATATGGCCGTTGAAATTAAAGAGGGTTATCTGGGTTTATGTCCATTCAATATCAGCTGGAACGTGCCGATGCATTGTGTAAGCAGCGCGGGGTGCGTTTTACGCCAACTCGACGCAATGTATTTACACTGATTGCCGGCTTTCAGGGCGCAGTAAGTGCCTATGATTTATTAGACAAGCTTAAAGAGCTAGAGCCCAACGCAAAACCGCCTACGGTTTATCGTGCATTAGATTTTTTACTTACTCAGGGCTTTATTCATAAAGTAGAGTCACTTAATGCTTTTTTGTTTTGTGAGCATTTTGATGAAGACCACCCTATGCAGTTATTAATTTGTAATGGCTGTGGGTTAGTCGTAGAGCTACATGATGCGGCCATACACCAAGCTTTTGAGCAACAAGCCAACCTAAATGGCTTTGCCATTAGTAGCCAGTCTATTGAAGCCCACGGCCAATGCCAACAGTGCCAAATTACAACGCAAGGTTAGCCGCACTTTATAAGTCACTTAGTACTTAGCGCTATTTTCTACTTAATTGGGATGATCTTTGTTTTGCTAACTATTTTACTTCCCCTCGCTCTCGCCCTAATGACACTTGTTATGGGCATGACGCTAGAGCTCTCTCATTTTAGTCGGTTACGAAAACAACCAGTACCGCTATTAATGGGACTGCTTATGCAATGGCTATTACTACCTTTGCTAGCTTGGGGCATTATTATGGTGCTGGCTCTGCCCCCACTCATTGCTGCCGCCTTAATTTTAATTAGTGCCGCTCCCGGTGGTGCCACCTCAAACTTATTTAGCTTTTTAGCAGATGGAGACAGTGCCTTATCGGTGAGCTTAACGGCATTTGTTGGCTTATTGGCGCCATTTTGGATGCCTTTTTCGGTCATGGTACAGTTATCTTGGCTCGGCGTACCCGCAGACACCTTTGCCCTGCCTTTAACCCAAACCATAGCGCAGCTGGTGCTTATTTGTATTGTCCCCGTGGTAATCGGCATGCTTATTCGCCACCGCTTTCGCCACTGGGTTACCCGTTATCAACCGCGCCTTAAACAGTTAAGTGGTGCCTTATTTATGTTGGTACTGGCCAGTCTCATTACTCACAACTTGCCACAACTGCCTTCCTTATTTAGTCAAGCTGCAGGGGCCATGTTGTTACTTTGCATCTTAGCCTTAGCCGGCGGCTATTGGGGGGCAAAATTGGCGAGGTGCTCTGCGTCTAGCTGTCGGAGTTTGGCATTTGAGGTCGGGATCCAAAATGGCGCTGTAGCGATTTTAGTGGCCTATACACAATTAGGATCAGATGAATTGGCTATGATGGCATTACTGTACGGTATTATGATGAACTTGCCGGCATTGGCGCTATTAGCCTACTTTAAGACTAATAGCGCCAATGCACAGGCCACAAGAGAATGTTGAATGCTTAGTTTTTCTTGTCGCATTCAACACGCCACTTACCTCTAGTACGGTTAATCGACATATTTAAGTTTAGGTCTTGCAGTAAGCCGGGTGACTAGCTCATAAGCAATAGTCCCCACATGGCGAGCCACTTCTTCTGCCGCCAGTCCCGCGCCCCACAAAATGACCTCATCCCCCACTTGATCATTACTCTCTGGTCCTAAATCAACGGTGGCCATATCCATAGCCACACGACCCACTAACGCAACCCGGCGTCCATTAACTAATACAGGTGTGCCTGCCGGTGCCATGCGTGGGTAGCCATCACCATAACCGACCGCGATCACGCCAATACGGGTATCCCTTGGGCTAACCCAACTTGCACCGTATCCAATCGGTTCACCCGCCTTATGCTCACGCACCGCAATTAAGCTACTGGTAAAATCCATCGCGGGGCGTAAACCAAAATCACTGCCTTGTTGTTCTGCAAAAGGTGTAATGCCATACAGCATAATGCCCGGGCGAATAAAATCGCTGTGTGCTTGAGGAAAGGCCATTACACCTGCTGAGTTACATAAAGCGGTATGTTTTACTTTGCCAGCAGTTGCTTGTTGAAAGCGCGCAATCGCGGCTTCGGTAATGCCACGTTGTTCGGGTTCGTCAGCTTGAGCAAAGTGGGTCATGGCATTTACCGGCTGCACCACTTGTTTAATAGCACTTACTCGTGTCAATACCGCATCGGCTTGCTCTGGGCTAAAGCCAACACGGTGCATGCCTGAATCTATTTTTACCCACACAGTGACAGGAGCTGCCAATGGCGTTGTTTCTAACACCTTTAACTGAGCAAACTCATGGATGCACACATGAAAGTCATTAAGCGCAGCAAATTGTAGTTGCTCGGCATTCAAGAACCCAGATAACAGCAGAATCGACTGGCTAACACCCGAATTACGCAACTTTTGTGCTTCTTCAAACCGAGCAACAGCAAACATGTCTGCCGATGCTTGTAATGCCGATGCTACCGGCAAGTCACCATGCCCATAGGCGTTAGCTTTTACCACAGCAATCGCTTTAGCCGTGGGAGCTAAGCGCTTTGCCTGCTCTAAATTATGCTGTATCGCCGACAGGCTAATGCGAGCAATCGCCCCGTGTGCATCCATCTCAACTCCTTAATATTCATCATCAAATGCGGGGCCGGCATAGTTATCGAAGCGTGAGAACTGCCCCTGAAACGTCAGTCGCACCCGGCCAATAGGTCCATTTCGCTGCTTACCGATGATGATTTCGGCAATGCCTTTTTCTTCACTATCATCGTGATAAACCTCATCACGATAAATAAACATGATTAAGTCAGCATCTTGCTCTATTGAGCCTGACTCACGTAAATCTGAGTTAACAGGTCGCTTATCTGAACGCTGCTCTAGGCTTCGGTTAAGCTGAGACAAAGCCACAACCGGCACCTCTAACTCTTTAGCCAAAGACTTAAGTGAGCGAGATATTTCGGCAATTTCTAGCGTCCGATTATCGGCCAGACTGGGTACTGTCATTAGTTGTAGATAATCAATCATGATCATACTGATGCCACCGTGCTCTCGGGCAATACGCCGTGCACGAGAGCGCACTTCTGTTGGCGTAAGGCCCGATGAGTCATCAATATATAACTGACCTTTTTCTAGCAACATGCCCATGGTCGACGACAAACGAGCCCAATCTTCATCATCTAATTGCCCGGTACGGATTTTGGTTTGATCAACACGACCGAGCGAAGCAAGCATCCGCATAATAATCTGCTCAGAGGGCATTTCCAAGGAGAATATAAGAGCAGGTTTGTCTTTTGTGAGCGCGGCATGCTCACACAAGTTCATAGCAAAGGTTGTTTTCCCCATAGAGGGTCGAGCAGCAACAATAATTAAATCAGAATCTTGAAAACCCGCTGTCATTTTATCCAGATCTTTGTAACCTGAAGATACCCCTGTTACCCCATTATGAGGGCTTTTATAAAGCTCTTCGATACGGTCGACTGTGCTTTCTAATAGTACTCGTAGCGGCTGTGGGCCCTCATTAACATTGGTACGACTTTCGGCAATGTTAAATACCTTGGTTTCGGCCAAGTCAATTAAGTCATCAGCATTACGCCCCTGTGGGTCGAAGCCTGATTCCGCAATATCATTTGCCACCGCAATCATTTCTCGCACTAAGGCACGCTCACGCACTATGTCGGCATAAGCTCCAATATTAGCGGCACTCGGAGTATTTTTGGCAATTTCAACTAAATATGAAAACCCACCCACAGTATCAAGAGACTCGTGGCGCTCTAACTCTTCTTGTACCGTAATTAAGTCGATAGGGTTGTTCAGTTGAGCCAGCCGATGTATAGCTTGAAAAATAAGCCGATGGGGTCGGCTATAAAAGTCAGGCTCTGCGACCTTTTCCGCCACTCGGTCCCAAGCGTTATTATCCAACAACAAGCCACCCAGCACAGATTGTTCCGCCTCAAAAGAGTGAGGAGGCATTTTTAGCTGGGCTACAGCATGGTCAGTTTTAGTGGCGGTTTTTTCGCTCATTCATATTCTCTCTACGGTTGTCTATAACGTGGGATCATAACAAGGTGTTATACCAATCTAAGCATGTATGTGAACTGTTTTGAGGTTGAGTACTAGAGGCAAAAGGGACAGCTTTAAGCGCTAATATTTATCTAAGTAAACGCTCAAAACCCATGATAAGTACTAAACCACACCGAGCATAAGGTTGAATCCATTCAACCTTTTTAGGCAGTACTATAATTTTTGGTCGACTGCTTCGTGCTTAAAGTAAGCGCCCCTGCAGAAGACATAAAAACCTAATCTGTTCGTTTTCCTGATTGGTATTATAACAAGCAGCTAAATGTGCTCGGTTATAGTAGTCACATTGTACATGTGATGCTCAAGTCTTGGCATCTTGATACAAGATTAACTTCTTACCCGCTCTGCTAGATACTTAGCTGAATAAGTGAACAGTAGTTGACTTAACATGCCCCTGCTTTAGGATGTGTTCTTCGTTATTTAAGGAAGCTAACATGCGCAAACTTCTTACTTTATTTACCCTTATTTTTGCAGTAGGCATTACCGCCACTGCCTTTGATGCTGAAGCTCGTAAAATGGGCGGCGGCCGCTCTTTTGGCAAGTCATTTAAAACCGCACCCGCCCAGCCTGCTAAGCAGCAAGCGGCGGGTAAAAACACAGCCGGTCAAACACAAACACCTAAAAAATCTGGTGGCATGATGGGCGGCCTACTCGGCGGTTTATTAGCCGGTGGCTTATTTGCGGCTTTATTAGGCTCAGGTGCGTTTTCAGGCTTACAGATGATGGACTTCTTACTGATCGCCGGCCTCGCGTTTGTCGCCTTTAAGATATTTGGCGCCTTACGCAAAGGCAAAGCGCCCGCATCAAGGGCCGCATACAGTGGCCCTCAACAGTTTGAAGCACCTCAACAGCCTGTGACTCCTATGTCTGCAGCACCTGCAGGAGCCAGCGGCGGCTTTGCCCCCTCTGATGTTCCCTTTAATCTACCACCAGGTTTTGATATGCAAGCCTTTTTGCAGGGCTCACGCGAGCATTACCGCACCTTGCAAGAAGCGTGGAATACCAATGATCTAGAAAAGATCCGTGAGTATGTATCACCGGCGTTATTTAACGACTTAAGCCAAGAGCGTGCTACGTTAACGGGTGATCAGCACACTGAGGTGATGTTTGTAGACGCCGAGTTAGTACGCGCCGATCACACCTCTTATCACGCCCAAGTGAGCTTGAAATTTAGTGGCCGCTACCGTGATAGCCAAGAAGCTATTGAGCAAGACATTAACGAGGTTTGGCACCTTGAGCGTGATTTAACTCAAGAGAATGCTCCTTGGTTAATTGTTGGCCTTGATGAAAACAATAACAGCTAATCGTTTTGACATATATATCACAGGCGCCTCAGGGCGCCTTTTTTGTGCCTACCTCTTAGCCCAGCGCTAATACCAATCTGGAAAAATAACTGATCTATTTTTGTTTGTATAATACCAATCGGATTAAGTAAGTGGTCAGCTTTATCTTCTGTAGATGCCGAAAAAAGGGAGCGACTACACCGACACGCTGCGGGGCTAATGACACTCACCGTATCAGCCTACTGCGAACATTCACTGGATGTTCGTTAGGCTGATACCGCTCGTCACGGCGAGCAAGCTCGCCCCCTCTGGCTTCAG